>NZ_JATABI010000022.1:0-53199 GCF_036533795.1 Vibrio sp. M250220
AAGCTTGATTGTATCTACTCATGTTATTTGTCCTCTTTGACTTCTGGAAAAATCAAAGACGCATTTAGCATGAGTAGTTTTACAGGCAAAGCCGAAACGGATGATAACCACCTACTGAAGTAGGTGGTTTAGGGCTGAAAATAAAAAAACCACCCGAAGGTGGCTTTTTAACTAATTGGTACTTACGCTTGAGGACGCATCGCAGGGAATAAGATTACGTCACGGATTGTATGAGTATTGGTAAATAGCATCGCTAGACGGTCGATACCAATACCTTGACCAGCTGTTGGTGGTAGGCCGTGCTCAAGAGCGGTGATGTAGTCTGCATCGTAGTACATAGCTTCATCGTCACCTGCATCTTTTGCATTTACCTGAGCTTTAAAACGCTCATCTTGGTCTTGTGCATCGTTAAGCTCAGAGAAGCCGTTTGCTACTTCACGACCACCAATGAAGAACTCAAAACGGTCAGTAAAGAACGGGTTATCATCACTACGACGAGCCAACGGAGAAATGTCCGCTGGGTAACCAGTAATGAAGGTAGGTTGAATTAGCTGAGGTTCTGCTGTTTCACCAAAGATCTCTTCAAGTAACTGACCACACGTCCAGAAAGTTTCCACTTCAACATGAACAGACTTGGCAATCGCAACCATCTTGTCGCGATCTTGAAGATCCGCTTCCGTTAGAGCTTGAATTTCTGCATGCTCAGGGTTGTAATGTTTGATCGCTTCAAACATGCTCATACGAGCGTATTTACCACCAAACTCAACCGTTTCATCACCGTAAGGCATTGATGTCGAACCTAGCACGTCCATCGCAACCGTACTTAACATCTCTTCAGTCAGATCCATCAGATCTTTGTAATCAGAGTATGCTTGGTAGAATTCCATCATAGTAAATTCAGGGTTATGACGTGGAGATAGACCTTCGTTACGGAAGTTACGGTTGATCTCGAATACGCGATCAAAACCACCAACAACTAAACGCTTTAGATATAGCTCAGGCGCAACACGCAAGTACATGTCGATGTCGAGTGCATTATGGTGAGTAACGAATGGACGAGCCGTCGCACCACCAGGAATAACATGCATCATTGGTGTTTCAACTTCTAAGTAGCCTTTTGAGCTCATAAAGTTACGAATCGCTGAAACCAATTTAGAACGAATGATGAATGCTTCACGAGAATCTTGGTTAACAATAAGATCAACATAACGCTGACGGTAACGCATCTCTTGGTCAGTCAGACCATGGAACTTCTCTGGAAGTGGACGAAGTGCCTTAGTTAGCAATTCGTATTCTTCCATGTTCACGTAAAGATCGCCTTTACCAGATTTATGTAGCGCACCTTTAACACCAACGATATCGCCGATATCAAGACCTTGGTATTTGTCTTTTAGAACTTTTTGAACGTCTTTATCTGCGTATGCTTGGATACGGCCAGACGTTTCTTGAATCACTAGGAACGGACCACGCTTAGCCATGATACGGCCTGCAACCGCGACGACATGGTTTAGCTCTTCTAGCTCTTCCTTGGTCTTTTCACCGAACTCTTTTTGAAGGTCGCCCGCTAGCGCGTCACGACGGAAGTCGTTTGGGTGGCCGTTTGCTTTACAGCTCTTACGGATCTCGTCCAATTTAGAGCGGCGTTCTGCAATCAGCTTGTTTTCTTCTTGTACGTTGTCGTTTTGAACAGCATCAGTCATTTTCGATGTATCCTGTTTCGTAAGTGTCGGTGAAAAGCTTAAAGACCTGATTTCAGGCTAGCTTCAATAAATTTATCTAAATCGCCGTCAAGAACCGCTTGAGTATTACGGTTTTCAACGCCAGTACGTAAATCTTTAATGCGAGAATCATCCAATACGTAAGAACGGATTTGACTCCCCCAACCAATGTCAGATTTAGCGTCTTCGTTCGCTTGTTTTTCCGCATTTTGCTTCTGAATCTCTAGTTCAAAAAGCTTGGCGCGAAGCTGCTTCATTGCTTGGTCTTTGTTCTTATGTTGAGAACGGTCATTCTGACACTGCACAACCGTATTGGTTGGTACGTGAGTAATACGTACCGCAGATTCTGTCGTGTTGACGTGCTGACCACCAGCACCAGATGCACGGTAAACATCAATACGCAGATCAGCAGGGTTAATGTCGATCTGGATGTTGTCATCAATCTCAGGATAAATAAACGCAGAAGCAAACGAAGTATGACGGCGGCCACTTGAATCGAATGGCGATTTACGAACTAAACGGTGAACACCTGTCTCGGTACGTAACCAACCATAAGCGTACTCACCAGAAATCTTAACCGTCGCGCCTTTTAGACCTGCAACTTCGCCTTCTGATACTTCAATAACCTCAGTTTTAAAGCCTTTTGCTTCAGCCCAACGCAAGTACATGCGCAGCATCATTGAAGTCCAATCTTGCGCTTCTGTACCACCAGAGCCTGATTGCAAATCAATGTAGCAATCCGAAGCGTCATGGTCTCCAGAGAACATGCGACGGAATTCTAGCTTTTCTAACTTAGATTCAAGCTCAGCAAGTTCAGGCTCGATCTCATCAAACGTTTCTTGATCTTCTTCTTCTACAGCCAGCTCAAGTAGCCCTTCAACATCTTCCACACCTTGAATGAGAAGGTCGATAGTTTCTACAACCGCTTCCAATGATGAACGCTCTTTACCTAGTGCTTGAGCACGTTCAGGTTCGTTCCATACATCTGGCTGTTCTAATTCTGCGTTGACTTCTTCTAGACGCTCTTGTTTTGCGTCATAGTCAAAGATACCCCCTCAGGATATTCGTGCGCTCAGACACATCCTTTAGGCGGTTTTTAATAGGATTGATTTCAAACATGTTTGCTCAACATTTATGAGTAGAATTTAACCGAGGAATTGTACTCAAAAGTGTGATGAAGATACAGGAATTTTTTATCGCTGCATAAAAACTCAAATGCAAAAAAATCCCCTGTCACGCCTTACGCGACAGGGGATTGTTAACTAGATAAGATGAGAAATTATGCGTTCTCTTCCGCCAATACTGGCTGTTCAACTTTGCCAACAAATAGCATTGCAACCATAGCCACAACCGTTGGTAGTAACCAACCCATACCGATATCAAATAACGGCAACATGTTTAGTGCTGACACATCAACACCCGCAACCTTCGCAGCGTCGATCAATGCAAACAGTAAAGAAACAAGGATCACCACACGGTATGCCGCTTTAGGGTTTGGTAATTTCTTGCGAAGGAAAGTCAGTGCCACCAACGCAATAGCAACTGGGTATAGTGCGAATAGAACCGGTACCGACAGAGCGATCAGTTGTGAAAGACCCACATTAGCAACAACCGCACAGGCTACACCGTTGATAATAACCCAAGTCTTGTATGAAATTGGCGTCAGTGAACTAAAGTAATCTGAACACGCTGACACAAGACCAATAGCCGTTGTCAAACACGCTAACAATACAATCACAGAAAGCACAAGCTGACCGTAAGGACCAAACAGAGACTGCACATAGAGGCTCAAGATCACGCCACCGTTATCTGCACCTGATGCAACCGTTGCACTTGTCGCACCAAGATAGAACAGAGATACGTACACAAATGTCAGGCCAGCCGCAGCAATACAAGCTGCACTGATCAAGTACTTAGACGTTGCTTTTTGCTCTGTAATGCCTTTCTGGCGAAGTGCATCAACAATCAATACACCGAACATTAATGAGCCGAAGGTATCCATGGTGTTGTAACCTTCAAGGAAACCTTTTTGCAACGGATGAGTAAGATATTCGCCCTGAGCCGCGATTAACTGACCTTGTGGATCAATGAATACCGCAACAGCCAATACGATCAGACCTAGGAACAAGACAGGTGTTAGAACTTTACCAATCACATCAATCAGCTTGCCTTGTGACCATGCAAAGAACATAGCAACAGCAAAGAAAAGGATTGAAAATAGAGTCAGATGAGACTGCGCCGCGTCAACAAAGAAAGGTTTCACCGCCATTTCGTATGCAACCAAGCCTGTACGTGGTGCCGCGAATGCTGGGCCAATGATGATAAAAATCAACACAGCCATAATCATGGCACCGCGTTGCGGAAGATCCTTAGTCAGATGCTCCCACGAGCCTCCAGCAACTGCAATAGCAACGATAGTAATAAGAGGTAGACCTACTGCAGTTAGAAGAAAGCCTGACATTGCAGGAATAACGTTTTCACCAGCCAATTGACCAGCTAGAGGTGGAAAGATGATGTTACCTGCACCCAAAAAGAAAGCGAATAGCATAAAGCCTACCGCAAGAATATCTGTTAATTTTAAAGTCTGATTCACTGTCGACCCTTTACTTATAATCTAATGAATGTTGTGTTTGTTGGATGGTCAATAATTGCCGTCCACTCTTTAAATTAAGGCGCGCATAATGACGAAAACCTCATCAACTCGCAACCCAAAGGCGAAAAACACCATATAAATTTATAATAACAAGCAAAAAACAGCATATATCACTATATCAAGCAGATTAAACAGTCGCATAAACCAGCCAAAGGCCGTTACACACTGAGAGCAAACAGCACAATAAACCACACAAATTATTAACAACAGATCAATTAACTCAAAAAACAACCAATTGACGATAAAGATAAAATTAATGAATAAAACTAAAAGCTTTGAGTTCAAACAATTTAAAATTGATGGTGGCTATTCTGGCATGCCAGTAAGTACTGATGGAGTCTTACTTGGTGCGTGGATGGATCTTAGCGAGTGCGCATCACTACTCGATGTGGGCACGGGAACAGGTCTACTAAGTTTGATGTGCGCTCAGCGTAAACCGACATTGTCTATCGAAGCGATCGACATAGAAAAAAATGCCATTGCAGCCGCGAATTTTAACTTCTTATCTTCGCCTTGGTCTGATCGAATAACACTCCATCATAACGATGTTCTCAAACATCAATTTGATCGTAAATTCGATGCCATCATCTGTAATCCACCTTACTTTAATAATGGAGAACAAGCAGAAAATAGCGCTCGGGCCTTGGCGAGACACACCGACAGCTTAAATCACACTCACCTCATTGAGCGCTGTTGGTCACTGCTGACCCCGACAGGTTGTGCCAGTTTTGTTCTACCTATTGTTGAAGGTGAACACTTTATCGCTATCGCGCTATCGCTCGGTTGGTCTATAAAAAGATGCTGCTCTATCAAACCAACCACCAACAAGCCGGTGAGCCGATTATTATTTGAACTGAGTAAACAATCCGTTGCGACCCAATATCAAAACCTGACAATTCACCAAGCTACTGGCTATTCAAGTGAGTTTATTGACCTAACCAAAGACTTTTATCTCAAGATGTAAAAAATAAGGTGTGATCCTTATCACCGATCACTCTATAATACGTCCCCTTAAATTATTGCTCACACCAACTCGCTTGTGGAGACATCATAGTGATCAGAAATTTTGCTGAATTAGAGTTAGATCCTAATCTACTCCTCGCAATTGAAGAAATGGGTTATGACCGCCCGACACAAATTCAGGCTGAAGCGATCCCACAAGCTTTAGATGGCCGTGACGTATTGGCTTCTGCACCTACTGGCACAGGAAAAACAGCAGCATTTGTGCTGCCTGCATTGCAGTTTTTGCAAGATTTTCCGCGTCGTAAACCAGGGCCAGCGCGTGTTCTTGTCCTGACCCCAACCCGTGAGTTGGCAATGCAAGTAGCCGATCAAGCACGTGCGCTAGCGAAGCACACAAGCCTCAACATATTTACCATTACTGGTGGTGTTCAATACCAAGAACACGCAGATATTCTTGCAACAACTCAAGATATCGTGGTTGCGACACCAGGTCGTTTGATGGAATACATCGAATCTGAGCGCTTTGATTGTCGCGCGATCGAATGGTTAATTCTGGATGAAGCAGATCGCATGTTAGACATGGGCTTTGGTCCAACCGTTGATCGTCTCTCATCAGAATGTCGTTGGCGTAAACAGACCCTACTCTTCTCTGCCACATTAGAAGGCAAAGGTGTTGAGGGCTTCACAGCCGATCTACTTAATGATCCAGCACAAGTTGATGCAGAGCCATCGCGTCGCGAGCGCAAGAAAATTTCTCAGTGGTACCACCGCGCAGACGATATGTCGCACAAACTGGATCTCCTGAAGAAGATCCTTACCGAGCAAGCAGAACGCTCCATCGTCTTCTTGAAAACACGTGAACGTCTCGCCGAGCTGCGTGTCGAGCTGGAAAAAGCACAAATTGCTTGTGCTTGGATCCAAGGTGAAATGCCACAAGATCGTCGTAACAATGCCATCAGCCGCTTCCGCGATGGAACGGTAAACGTATTACTAGCAACTGACGTTGCCGCTCGTGGTATCGACCTTCCAGATGTGAGTCACGTCATCAACTTCGACATGCCACGCAGTGCTGATGTTTACTTACACCGTATTGGCCGTACTGCCCGTGCCGGTAAGAAAGGCAACGCAGTTTCTCTAGTAGAAGCCCATGACCAACCAATGATGGATCGTGTAGCACGTTACGTTAAAGAAGAGATCAAAGAGCGTTTCATTAAAGAGATGCGTCCTAAACATAAAAAACCTGTGTTTAAGAAAAAGAACAAAAAGAAAGATGACAAGAAAAAAGTAGCGGCAAAAGGTAAGAAGAAAGTCGCTAAGAAAAAGAAATAGTTTCGAGTTTCGAGTGTCGAGTTTCGAGTTTCGAGTTTCGAGAAAAGTTTGAAGGGTTGGCACTTAGTGCCAACCCTTTTCTTTTAAAGTCAGATAATTAGGCTCAAAAAAGAACTAAAAGCTAGCGACTAACTCGATTCTCGGAGCGAAGCGTTCTCGCAGGGCGAAGCCCGATCTCGACTCTAAAAATAGTTGGAGTTCTGGCAAGGCAATGAACAAATCCGGCCCCATGAGCATAGTCCACTATGTGATTGGGGTGAATTTGCGAAGTTAACGCAGTTATCACCCCAAATACGACGAAGATTAGTGTTCGCGTGTTGCGCGGAACTCCACATCTGGGAAACGCTCTTTCGCCAAATTCAGATTGACCATAGTTGGGGCGATGTAAGTCAGGTTGTCACCACCATCAAGTGCTAAGTTTGACTGGTTCTTACGCTGGAATTCATCCAGTTTCTTACCGTCTGTACACTCAATCCAACGTGCTGTTGCTACGTTAACGCCTTCATAAATCGCTTCCACGTTGTATTCTGCTTTTAAGCGAGCAACAACAACATCAAACTGCAGCACACCAACCGCACCAACGATAAGATCGTTGTTTTGTAGTGGACGGAAAACCTGTACCGCCCCTTCTTCTGAAAGCTGAACAAGTCCCTTTAGCAACTGCTTTTGCTTCAAAGGATCTTTCAAGCGGATACGACGGAAGAGTTCTGGAGCAAAGTTTGGAATACCAGAGAACTTAAGTGTTTCACCTTGAGTGAAGGTATCACCAATCTGGATAGTACCGTGGTTGTGAAGACCAATGATGTCACCCGCATAGGCATCTTCTGCACGTGAACGGTCACCTGCCATAAAGGTCACCGCATCAGAAATATTCACCTGCTTGCCAATACGTACATGGTTCATCTTCATACCTTGCTTGTAGGTACCAGAGACAATACGCATGAACGCGATACGGTCGCGGTGCTTAGGATCCATGTTCGCCTGAATCTTAAATACGAAGCCAGTGAAGTTCTCTTCACTTGCTTTCACTTCACGTTCATTAGCCTGACGTGACATCGGAGCTGGTGCCCATTCAGTTAAGCCATCCAACATGTGGTCAACACCAAAGTTACCTAGCGCGGTACCAAAATATACTGGCGTCAATTCACCCGCCAAGAACAGCTCTTTGTCAAATTCAGGGCATGCGCCAATAACCAACTCGAGCTCTTCACGTAGCTGCTCTGCAAGATCGCTACCAACGGCTTCATCAAGTTCTGGATTCTCCAACCCTTTAATGATGCGAGACTCTTGGATGGTATGGCCCTGACCCGTGCTATACAAAATGGTTTCGTCGCGATGGATATGGTAAACACCTTTAAACTCTTTACCGCAACCAATTGGCCATGAGATAGGTGCACAAGACATCTTGAGTTCACTTTCAACTTCGTCTAGCAGATCCATTGGGTCGCGGATATCACGGTCCAATTTATTCATGAAAGTAACGATAGGTGTATCACGTAAACGTGTTACCTCCATCAGTTTGCGAGTACGGTCCTCGACACCTTTCGCAGCGTCTATTACCATCAAACATGAATCGACAGCAGTAAGCGTGCGATAGGTATCTTCCGAGAAGTCTTCGTGTCCCGGCGTATCGAGTAGGTTAACGAGGCACTCATTGTAAGGAAACTGCATAACAGAGGTTGTTACCGAGATGCCACGCTCTTTTTCCATTTCCATCCAGTCGGACTTAGCGTGTTGAGCAGAACCGCGACCTTTAACTGTACCCGCTGTTTGGATCGCGCGTCCGAACAATAGTACTTTTTCTGTAATAGTTGTTTTACCCGCATCTGGGTGCGAGATGATTGCGAAAGTTCTACGCTTAGAAACTTCGCCAAGAAAAGGTGTATTTGACATGAGAGAGTCTTCTTCTGTCTATAAGCTAAAGAGGGCTATTACTCTAGCCCTAGCGGTTCGATTCAATTTTGCGCGGTATTTTCGCTTATATTGAACTGGGGAGCAACTTCATCAATGAAAATGAGCAAAAAAGCACTTCAAATTAGTTACAAATTAAAATATCAATAAATATGAGCTATAACTAAAGGAGTAGAGGGAACTGATCTGAACTATGGCTAAAAGCAAAAAAATTAACTCATTAGCTTTTCGGCAAGCTAAAACCGTTTTCTTGGTATCGGTGATATTGGGGATCTGTTTTAGCTTGTACCATATTTTGGTGGATCTCCATCAGGAGCAGAAGCGAATTCAAGAGCATTATCAGTTCAAGTTACTGCAAAATTACTCCAATGCGAGTCAAGCGGCTTATCACTTGAACCAATTGCTTGCTGAACAGGTAGCTTCCAGCCTGATGATGGATAATGCCGTATATAAAGTCCAAATTGTCGATGACTTTGGTGATACCTTAACTCAGAAAGAGCGCAATATTTCTCTGCAAAGCAAATTCACAGAAGCGCTATCCAGTTACCTAACACCCACTGCTCCCGTTTTTACTACAGACCTACATCAACCGAACTCTCATGTTGTGGTAGGTTCATTAAGCTTCTCAGTCAATGGCGCCTACATCGCGAAAAATTTCATTGCAAAGACAACGCAAATTCTACTGTTTGACCTGTTCCGTAACATCTTGCTGACCTCTATCTTGCTGATGTTTTTCTATCAGAAGTTGTCTAAACCTCTCGTGACACTTATTGAATGGGTCAGATCACTCCAAGACAATAAGAGTGATCTCCCGCCTCCAACTCAGTATCGCGATGATGAACTAGGTCAACTTGCTCAAACCTTCCATACACTTTGGAAGGACAGAGAAGCGGCCGAGGTTAAACTCAATCAACTCGCTTATTACGATTCATTGACTGGCCTTGCTAACCGCAGCCTGCTGTTACAGCTTTTGAGTAAAGCCATCGACGATGCCAATGGCAGTAAACAAGCTGGGACACTGTTCTACCTCGACTTAGATCGCTTTAAGACTATCAATGACTCTTTGGGGCATACCATAGGTGATAACCTTATCAAAGCCATCTCAAAACGTATTGAAGCTTGGTTGAAGACAGACTTCACGGCTGCGAGAATCGGCGGGGATGAGTTTGCCCTACTGTTACCTCACACAAATGCAGAAAAGGCTCACGAACTGGCTCAGCAATTACTGGCACTCGTCTCTAATCCTTATTCTATTGATGATCACCAACTTTACTGCACCGTTAGTGTTGGTATCGCCGTTTTCCCTTCGGTGGGCAGCACGAATATCGATGTTTTGCGTCAAGCCGATACCGCACTCTACCGCGCCAAAGTCGCAGGCCGTAACAAATACATGTTTTACGAACCAGAGATGCAAGCACAGGTCGAGTCGTTTCTGGAAATCGAAAAAGGATTGCATGAAGCGATCAATAAAGGACAACTGGAACTCTATTACCAACCACAGGTTGATGATAAGCACCATATCGTTGGTGTCGAAGCGTTGATCCGCTGGAACCACCCAGAAAAAGGGTTGTTGCCCCCAGGGGTGTTTATGCCGATAGCGGAAGAAACTGGACAAATATTGCAAATCGGTAACTGGATTATCGAACAGGCTTGCTATCAGTATGCCTCTTGGAAAAAGCAGAATATTCTGCCTGAGACATTCCGCCGATTAGCCATCAATATCAGCCCTTTGCAGTTCTCACAAAACTCCTTTGTAGAACACATCGTCGACTCACTGACACAAGCTGGCATCAGTGGTGAGCATATTGAGTTGGAAATCACTGAGAACTTGCTGCTAGAAAATGTCGATGCTGCGATTCAAAAAATGACGGAGCTTAAAGAGCACAACTTAAAGACATCGATCGATGATTTTGGCACAGGTTACTCATCTCTGCGCTACCTGAAACACCTATCCGTCGACGTCCTTAAAATAGATCGCTCATTCGTCACCCAACTACACTTAGATGAGAGTGATCAAGCGATAGTTGATACCATCATCATGACGGCTCAAAGATTAAAACTGGAAGTCATTGCAGAAGGTGTCGAAGACGCTTACGAGTTACAAGCGCTCAAACAGTTGGGCTGTGCTCAGTTTCAGGGCTATTTGTTTGATAAACCCCTCCCCGTAGCAGAACTGACAGAGCGCTTCGAGAGAAACCACTATCAAATCGACGAGCCGACTCCGGTAAAAGCCGTGCAAAAGTAATCAGGGCCTAAAAGAAGATGTAGCTCATGATAATTGCATCTTCTTTGCCTGATGCTGTTGGGTAGTAGTTCCGGCGACGGTCGACTTCGTTAAACCCGATAGACTCATACAAACCAAAAGCATTGTGGTTGCTTTCTCTTACCTCTAACCATGCGCTGTCAGCCTGTGCTTGTTCGCACATATCGAGAAAAGCTTCCATAAGTTGTTTGCCATATCCTTTCCCTTGATAAGCGGGAGAAACGGCAATATTCAGCAAAGTGACTTCACCTACAATGTTTTGCGCATAAAAATAGCCAACAACCTGATTATCATCGCACAACACATGGTGGCAACCACCACGACTATTGATATCTCGAACCATGTTTTCTGACCATGGATGAGAGTGTGCCTGACGTTCAATGTTCCAGACTTGATCTAAATGTTCTGGCAGTAATGGGGAGATGTTTAACATGGCTATTTGTACGAACAGATTTGTTGCCACAGCGATCGACGCTGATCGTTATTACCATCAATATCACTGAGCAAAGGAGAAGATAATACCTTCCCTTGCACATCAGGCTGTACTTCACAGCCCGCAAACCAAGCCCACTCTAACGGGTGATCAGGTAACTGACTCACTTGGTGAGGAAAGATGTGTTGTGTTTGTTCCAAGTTTAGATTGATGCTTTTCAATACCCTTTCAAACATAATTGCTGTCTCATTTTTCGGATATTGGGGTGAGATCAGCACAAGTTGACAAGACTCTTGCAAAACGATGCGAGGGGCTTGATAGCCTTGCAGTCGTTCTGGATGGGTCAGCTCATAGCACTGAATACCCATCTCTTGTAAATACTCTAGCTCGTGTTGTGGCATAAGGATTCGTCACTGGTTTGAACGAGCCAATCGTAACATAAAACAAAGAGGCACTATGAAACATTTCATCACCCTTTTGCTTTCCTCACTGATTATCCTTATCGCTCCACAAACTTTCGCGCAAAGCAGCGATGACTGGGTAATGATCAGCGATAAAGTGGTCAACTACAAATCTGAAACTGATACCGTAGAACCCCTTGCGTACGTCAGCCAGCGCAACTTTAGCAAACTAAAGATTAAAGTCGTTCAAGGTACCGTTAACTTAAAGAGTATCGTGGTGACTATGTCTGATGGTAGTAGCAAAGAACTTCAATCGATGGGCACGTTAACCAAAGGTATGTCAACCAGAGTCTGGACTCTGCCTGGCGGCAAAGATGCCAAGTTTAAGAAACTTGAGATGACATACGATAGCTGGGGAAGTACAACTCTAAGTGCAGTCGGCCTCAGTAAGAAAGCAAAGATCGAAGTTTGGGGTAAAAAGCGTACCGAAGAAGATGAAGAATAGCGTCCTGCGATAAACAAACGCCACCGATATCGGTGGCGTTTTTGTATTGGATTTGCCGTTAGAAGCTCGCTTTCACTGCCGAGGCAATTTTAAGTGCCGAAGATTGAACCAGTTGTGCATCCTCGCCTTCAACCATCACTCTGATCAAAGGCTCTGTGCCTGATTTACGCAATAAGACTCGACCTTTTTCGCCTAACTCTGCTTCAACTTCAGCCGTCGCTTGCTTGACTGCATCAGCATCTAGTGGATTAGAATCTCCTTGGAATCGAACATTTTCCAGTACTTGAGGGTACAATGTCATTCCCTGAGATAAGTCATGTAGCGACATATCGCTGCCCACAACTGACGCTAAAACCTGTAGTGCCGCAACAATAGCGTCTCCCGTCGTTACCTTGTCCAACAAGATAACGTGACCAGAGTTTTCTGCACCGATTTTCCACCCTTTTGCAAGAAGTTGCTCCATCACATAACGATCACCAACAGCCGCGCGGACAAATGGAATACCCAGTTGTTTCAGACCATTTTCCATACCAAGGTTAGTCATTAGCGTACCAACAACCCCCCCCTTTAACTCACCACGACGCATGGCATCACGAGCGATGATATACGCGATTTGGTCACCATCCACTTTATTGCCTAAATGGTCAACCATGATGATACGATCGCCATCACCATCAAAAGCCAGACCAAGTACTGCACCTTCCTCTACAACTCGCTTTTGCAGAGCACGTACATCCGTCGCACCAACTTCATGGTTAATGTTCGTACCATTTGGTTCGATGCCCATCGCCACAACATCAGCACCTAGTTCGCTAAATACTGCCGGTGCAATATGGTAAGTTGCACCATGAGCACAATCGACAACGATTTTAAGACCCGCCAAACTTAACTCTGATGGGAAGGTGCTTTTACAAAACTCGATGTAACGGCCCGCAGCATCGTTTAAACGAGAGGCTTTACCTAGCAGGGCTGACTCAACACATTCGATATCTTTATCAAGTTCGGCTTCAATCGCTAACTCGATATCATCAGGTAACTTAGTACCTTCAGAAGAGAAAAACTTAATACCGTTGTCATAATACGGGTTGTGAGATGCAGAAATCACAATCCCCGCTTCTGCGCGGAAAGTTTGCGTCAGGTATGCGACAGCAGGCGTTGGCATTGGGCCCGTAAAGGTTGCTTTCAGTCCCGCAGCGGCTAAGCCCGCCTCTAAAGCAGATTCAAGCATATAGCCAGAAATACGTGTATCTTTGCCAATAATGACCTTCTTCGTCCCCTGTTTAGCCAGTACACGGCCCGCAGCCCATCCGAGTTTAAGGACAAAGTCTGGTGTAATCGGGTATTGGCCAACTTTGCCACGTACACCATCGGTACCAAAATAGCGTCTCTTATCAGACATAGTGAATCCTTTTTATAATCATTTTTCTGCTCAGTGGTTTTGACTAACCATTGAGACAATCTTCATAGCATCAAGCGTTTGTTCAAAATCGTGGACACGGATGATTTGTGCGCCCTTCATGGCTGCGATTGTAGCGCAACTGACACTCGCTGCAATACACTCATCAGGTGCTTTATCAAGCAACTTAAACAACATAGATTTACGCGACATTCCCGCTAGAATCGGCAAACCAAATTGATGGAACTGTTCTAAATGCGCCAACATATGATAGTTGTGCTGTAAAGTTTTGCCAAAACCAAAACCTGGATCAAGAATAAGCTGACTACGCTGGATACCGACCTTTTCACACGCTTCTATACGCTCTTGCAAAAACTCGCCCACTTCTTTGAGTAAATCTTCGTAGTGAGGATTCGACTGCATAGTCCGTGGCTGACCTTGCATATGCATAAGACAAATTGGCAACCCAGATTGAGCCGCGACATCTAGTGCCCCTGGCTCTTGTAAAGCACGGACATCATTAATAATATCCGCACCAGCTTCAATCGCTTGGCGCATCACTTCAGCTTTGCTGGTATCGATAGAAATCCAGACATCGTGTTGCTTTCTAATCGCTCGAATAACCGGAATCACACGTTGCAACTCTTCTTCCAACGCGACATCAGGCGCACCTGGGCGCGTCGATTCACCACCGATATCGATGATAGTTACCCCAGCTTCAATCATTCGCTGCGCCTGAGCGAGCGCATTATCTAGTGAGTGGTATCTACCGCCGTCAGAAAAGGAATCAGGGGTGACGTTTAGAATTCCCATGACCTGTGGTTGTGACAGGTCCAGCGATTTATTGTTTGCTTTCAGAATCATACTTGGGCTCTTTACCTTTAAATACAAAAACCCCGAGTTGCCTCGGGGTTTCTTTTAAAAGCTTAGTTACTCAGAGTCTTTTTTCTCTGCTGCTTCTGCTGATGTTGTTTCTTGAGAAGTCGTCGGCTCTTCTGATTTTACTTCAGAATCTTGTGCTTCACTTTTCTCTTCAGGTTCAGACTTTTCTTCTTGCTTGCTATTAGCGTTACTTCCCCAGCCAGCAGGCTCACGAATGACTTCTTTACGTTGCATTAGGTCTTCAATTTGACCTGCATCGATCGTTTCATACTTCATCAACGCATCTTTCATTGCGTGCATAATATCCATGTTGTCTTGGATAAGTTTTAGTGCACGATCGTAGTTGCGGTCGATAATGGCACGAATTTCAGAGTCTATCAGCTTAGCAGTATCGTCAGACACGTGTTTAGTCTGCGTTACGCTACGGCCTAGGAATACTTCACCTTCTTCCTCTGCGTATAGAAGAGGACCAAGTTTTTCAGAGTAACCCCATTGCGTCACCATGTTACGCGCTAGGTTTGTCGCTACTTTAATATCGTTTGACGCACCCGTTGATACTTTATCAGCACCGTAGATCAGATCTTCAGCGATACGACCACCGTAAAGTGTCGCAATCTTACTCTCAAGGAACTGACGGCTGTAGCTGATTGCATCTTGCTCAGGCAAGAAGAACGTCACACCCAATGCACGGCCACGAGGAATAATCGTTACCTTGTGTACAGGATCGTGCTCAGGAGATAAATAACCTACAATCGCGTGACCCGCTTCGTGGTATGCCGTCGACTCCTTGATCTCTTCCGACATAACCATCGACTTGCGCTCAGCACCCATGTTGATCTTGTCTTTCGCTTGTTCAAACTCGACCATAGACACATTACGCTTGTTGCCACGAGCGGCAAATAGCGCCGCTTCGTTAACAAGGTTAGCAAGGTCTGCACCAGAGTAACCCGGTGTACCACGAGCTAGAAGTGATGGCTCGACGTCTGCTGCTAGTGGTACTTTACGCATGTGAACTTTCAAGATTTGCTCACGACCACGTACATCTGGCAGACCAACGACAACCTGACGGTCAAAACGACCAGGACGAAGAAGTGCAGGGTCTAGTACGTCTGGACGGTTAGTCGCCGCAATCACGATAATACCTTCGTTGCCTTCAAAGCCATCCATTTCAACCAGCATTTGGTTTAGTGTCTGTTCACGCTCATCGTGACCACCACCAACACCAGCACCACGTTGACGGCCTACCGCATCAATCTCATCGATAAAGATAATACACGGCGCAGCTTTCTTCGCTTGTTCGAACATATCACGTACACGAGATGCGCCAACACCAACAAACATTTCAACGAAATCAGAACCAGAAATGGTAAAGAATGGAACCTTCGCCTCACCAGCAATCGCTTTAGCAAGTAGCGTTTTACCGGTCCCCGGAGGACCTACCATCAAGACACCCGTTGGAATCTTACCTCCCAGCTTTTGGAAGCGGCTTGGGTCACGTAAGAAATCAACCAGTTCTTTGACGTCTTCTTTTGCTTCATCACAGCCAGCAACATCACCAAACGTGGTTTTGATTTGCTCTTCGCTCATCATTCGAGCTTTGCTCTTACCGAAAGACATCGCGCCTTTGCCGCCACCGCCTTGCATCTGGCGCATGAAGAAAATCCATACACCAATCAGTAAGATCATTGGGAACCATGAAATGAAGATAGTACCTAGCAGGCTTTGCTCTTCTGGAGGTGTACCTTGTACTTTCACATTTTGATTAATTAGGTCATCAAGTAGCTTCTGGTCGTAGACTGGCATGTAAGTAACATAACGCGCGCCGCCGCCACGACGTGTGAAAGAAATTTCACCGTCTTTAAAAGTTGCTTCCTGAATCTGGCCTTGGCCAACTTCCTGTACAAATGTGGTGTAATCCACCGCTCTGCCATTGCTTTCTCCAGGGCCAAAGCTCTGGAAAACCGACATCAAGACGACGGCGATAACAAGCCACAGAATTAAATTTTTTGCCATGTCACTCAAGGTGTAAGCCTCTCGATAACTAATTGTAATTAAAGGTAGGGTACTACAGTTTATAACCTGTAGCTATAGTGTTAACCTGCCCAGCAAGGGGCAAAATAGTTAACCTTTGTAACCAGTGGCTACAACAAAGACTTCTCGTGAGCGAGCTCGCGATGAGTCTGGTTTTCTGACTTTGACGACTTTAAAAGTATCGCGGACTTCTTTAACAAACTGATCGAAGCCTTCCCCCTGGAAAACCTTCACAACAAAGCTACCATTAGGGGCTAGAACTTGTCGACACATATCTAAAGCCAATTCAACTAAATACATTGCTCTTGGCTGGTCCACAGAGTTATTACCAGCAATATTCGGAGCCATGTCAGACATCACAACGTCAACCATTGATGGTTGGATTCTGTCCAGCAGAGCTTCTAGTACGGCTTCTTCACGGAAGTCACCTTGGAGGAAGCTTACCCCTGCAATAGGATCCATAGGTAACAGGTCACAAGCAATAATTTGCCCCTCCTCACCTACAATCTTAGCAGCATATTGCGACCACCCACCAGGTGCTGCACCTAAATCGACCACAGTCATACCAGGTTTTAGTAATTTATCTTTGGTTTGGATCTCTTCCATTTTGAAATAAGCGCGTGAACGATAGCCTTTTTTTCGCGCTTCGTTGGCGTACTTATCATCAAAATGTTCTTTCAACCAGCGACCCGAGCTGGCCGAATGTTTTTGTTTACTCATTCGATACCTAACAGATAGAGGGAGCAACTAACCCAATAAATTATAGTCTTCACGGTTAGATGGCGTTAAAATGGTATTTTTCAACCCTTATAGTAAAGAAAATTGGCCGCGTAATGAACCTAAGCACTAAACAAAAGCAGCATCTCAAAGGCCTAGCGCACAGTCTAAAACCTGTTGTGCTTATGGGCGCAAATGGACTTACTGAAGCTGTTCTGGCGGAAATTGAAATTGCTCTAAATCACCATGAGCTAATCAAAATCAAAGTAGCCTCTGAAGACCGTGAGACTAAAGGTCTTATCATTGATGCTATTGTACGTGAAACTGGCGCTGAAAAAGTACAAGTAATTGGTAAAACTCTTATCCTGTACCGTCAAACTGAAGATCGCAAAATCGAGCTTCCACGTAAATAATGGCTAACCAATAGCAACATCAAAAAAGGTCGCGACTGCGACCTTTTTGCTATCTCTGTTCTAAAGAAATGCTCTCACATCTCTGAACTTAGATATATTCAACTTTATCGATTTCGAAATCACGGTCGCCGCCTGGTGTAGAAATAACGACTTCGTCACCTTCCATCTTACCAATCAAACCGCGTGCAATCGGTGAACTTACAGAGATACGACCAGCTTTAATATCCGCTTCGTCTTCACCGACGATTTGGTAAGTTTTCTCTGCTTCAGTATCACAATCGATCAAAGTCACCGTCGAACCGAAGATAACCTTGCCAGTATTGTCCATCTTAGTCACATCGATTACCTGTGCGACCGACAGTTTGTATTCGATATCACGAATCTGAGCCTCACAGATACCCTGCTCTTCACGTGCAGCATGGTACTCAGCGTTTTCTTTAAGATCTCCAAGCTCACGAGCTTCAGCAATCGCTTCAGAAATCTTTGGGCGAAGCTTCAATAGTCTTTCTAATTCTTCACGCAGCTTCTGTTCGCCACGCAACGTCATTGGGACTTTTTCCATTATGTACCTCATTCCAAAGCAATCTTTGGACAAAACAAAACTACCTAATCCACACTGAACTAGGTAGTGAGCTAACTAATCAATTTCTCTTAGTGTAAACAAACTTGGAGACTAAATCATCTTAAATCCATCGCTCAAAAAAAACAGTGCTTACACAGCGATTTACTCATTATTTTTCGTTACCTAAAAACACTCAAACACCCCGCAAGTTAATAAAAAAAACTAAAATTTTTCTTAATGACAACAAATTCAACAACAAGAAAAAAACCTTAATAATCATGACTTTGATATTTTTTAATCCAAAATAAAACAGTGTTCAAAAAGCTGTTTTATATCGTTTTACTACCAATAGGCGGAACTTTAGCGGTACAACAATGCTCACCAATTACTCGCTCGGTGAATACCAAGTGCAAAGTATTTCTGACAGAAGTCTTACATATGAGCATTGATTCATTGCGGTAATAGTAAGAGGATTGACTCAAGTGAGTCATCACTCGCATAACAACTATTTATGGACAGTAAATTAGGACTAATAAGATGAACAAAACTCTGATTGCTCTAGCAGTTTCAGCTGCAGCAGTGGCAACTGGCGCAAACGCGGCAGAAATCTACAGCCAAGACGGTAACTCTATCGAAATGGGCGGCCGTGCTGAAGCACGTCTATCACTTCAAGATGGTAAAGCTGCAGACAACTCTCGTGTACGTCTAAGCTTCCTAGGTAAAGCGCAAATCACTGACGGCCTATACGGCGTAGGTTTCTACGAAGCTGAATACAACGCTAATGACAACACTGGCGGTGATGACATTGATCACCGTTACACTTACGCTGGTATCGGCGGTGACTTCGGTGAAGTAACTTACGGTAAAAACGACGGTGCGCTAGGTGTAATCACTGACTTTACCGATATCATGTCTTACCACGGTAACACTGCAGCTCACAAAATTGCCGTTGCTGACCGTACAGACAATATGATTTCTTACAAAGGCCAATTTGCTGACCTAGGTCTAAAAGCAAGCTACCGCTTTGCTGACCGTCAAGATGATACAAACACTGGTGGTTACACTGATAACAAACAAGACGGTTACTCATTATCTGCAGTATATGCTCTAGGTGACACTGGTCTAAAACTTGGTGGTGGTTACGCTGATCAAGACGAGCAAAACGAATACATGCTTGCAGCATCTTACCGCATCAGCGATTTTTACGTTGCAGGTACATTCACAGACGGTGAGCTAGCGAAAGACAACGGAGACTACACTGGTTACGAATTCGCGACAGCGTACACTCTAGAGAAGACAGTATTCACAGCAACGTACAACAATGCAGAAACTAACAATGAAACTTCTGCTGATAACGTTGCAATCGATGCAACTTACTACTTCAAGCCTAACTTCCGTGGTTACGTATCGTACAACTTCAACCTGCTAGATGTTGATGCTGCTAAAGGTATCACTAAAGCAGACGCTGAAGATGAGATCGCTCTAGGTCTACGTTACGACTTCTAATTTCCTGACCTTAAGTCAAGAATCTAAGACGCCCGCTCTATAGCGGGCGTTTTTTTTACTCGCTATACTCTTCTTCTGGCTCACGACTTGCGATACCCATTACTATGCAACGCTCAATTTTTTTCTCATCCCTACTATGGGTTTTAGGTCTATTTTCTTCGCAAGTATCGGCTTATGCGCCATTAAACGAATTACCTTCAGGTAGCCGAGCGGCATTGCGCGTCGAGAGCTTACAGAGTCAAGAGAGCTACCAAGGTTCAGCAAACCAAGATCAACTGTTTCCACCAGCCAGCACATTAAAAATAGTGACCGCTCTTGCTGCAAAACTCGAGTTAGGTGATCAGTTTCGCTACCACACCGCGATAGAACAGGCGGGTCAGGATGTTGTGATTCGTTTTAGTGGCGATCCAACCTTTACCACAGATAATCTAAAACAACTCTTATCTCAGGCTCGTAGCAAAGGCATAAAGCGAATCGAAGGTGACCTGTGGTTAGATAATAGTGCTTTTACAGGTTACGAACGTGCGGTTGGCTGGCCTTGGGACATTCTTGGCGTTTGCTATAGCGCACCAGCGAGCGCCATCTCACTTGACGGAAATTGTGTTCAGGCTTCTATATACACTCAGCAAGACGGCAAAACTCGCGTCTATGTACCCGAACATCAACCTATTTATGTCACCACACTAGCAAAAACCGTTTCTAAAGCTGAACAAGAGAGCGCTCAATGCGATTTAGAGCTGCTCTCATCACCAGACAACCACTATCAGTTACAAGGGTGCCTACAAAGCCGTAGCCAACCTCTACCGCTCAAATTCGCCGTTCAAGATCCTGCTCTTTACACGCAGCGTATACTCCATACATTGCTCAGTCAGCTAAACATTGAACTTATTGGCAACATCAAAGTGGGAGTTCCCCAGCGACAAGGTCAAGCATTAGCAAGCCATCAATCTTCTCCACTCCCTGAATTGCTCGAAACAATGCTCAAACAGTCAGATAACCTGATTGCCGATAACCTAACGAAGACTCTTGGTAGCAAGTTCTTTGTTCAGTCAGGCAGTTTTGGTAATGGGACTGAAGCAATCAAACAGATCCTCTTCGCTAAAACCGGCATCGACTTACAACAAACGCCAATGGCAGACGGCTCAGGCTTATCACGTAACAATCGCTTTACCAGCCAAAATATGGCCGCCGTTTTACGCTATATCTGGAAACATGATGATCAACTGGGACTGATCGACTTAATGCCAAAGGCAGGAACTAACGGCACGCTAAAATATCGCCGAAGTATGCGCCAGGAACCGATCAAAGGAGAGTTGATTGCCAAGAGTGGCTCCCTTTACGGAAGCTACAATATGGCGGGTTACGGTTTAGATAATAACGGTAAACCTAGCACCTTGTTTGTTCAGTTTGTCGCTGACTATCATCCACCAAAAACGAAGAGCGACGCTCAACCGACCATCGCTCCTATCACTAAGTTTGAAACATTGTTCTACCAAGATGTGGTGAAATTTAGTCAGGCAATGCCCAAAAAGTAATTCACGAGAAAAGTGCGGTGTGTTTTCAATGTAAGTATTGCTCATTACCGCCATGGCGAATCTCCCGATTGGCAGTAGGTAACGACCATCAAACACAGTGGTGTACAAGCACAAGACGCCGTCTCGCCAGCCCAAAGAAGCTAGAGAGATACTGTGTTGATTCTAGAATTTAGAGGAGAAAAACGTGAGGATACAGTTCAATAGAAAGGATGCTCTACCACTTAGGTAGAGGCGTGAGACGACAATACCGAAGCGGTTTATTTTTCCCCTCTCATACTAGGAGGATGGTCGATATTGTTCATAAAAGTCTCCGAATAAGCTGCCATACTGGCAGCGTGCGCATAGTACCAGAGTCATCAAAGAAAATCAGTCATTTTTAAACAAAAACGCATAACATTTGAGCAGACTATAAGTTTGATAACAAACATAAAAAAAGCGCCTAGTAAGGCGCTTTAATTCACGATAATTTCAGGCAGTGACTATTTAATTGTCACGCGAGCGAACTTACGCTTACCAACTTGGAACACGTAAGTTCCTGCTTCAGGTGTAAACTTAGCGTCTGCCACTTTTTCGCCATCCATCTTAGCCGCACCTTGCTTAACCATACGCATTGCTTCTGAAGTTGAAGCGCACAATGCTGCTTCTTTCAGTAAGTTGCTCACTGGCAGGCCAGCTTCAAACTCAAACTCTGGCATCTCATCAGGAATTTGGTTTTTCGCAAAACGGTTAACGAACTCTTGCTCAGCCGCATCTGCATCTTCTTGGCTATGGAAGCGAGCGATGATCTCTTTTGCCAGAGCAACTTTCACATCACGTGGGTTTTTACCCGCTTCAACACCCGCTTTCAGTTCGTTGATTTCTTCAAGCGGACGGAAAGAGAGCAGCTCGTAGTAGTTCCACATCAATTCATCAGAAATCGACATGATCTTACCGAACATCTCACTTGGTGCTTCGCTAATACCGATGTAGTTGTGCGCAGACTTAGACATTTTCTTCTCGCCGTCTAGACCAACAAGAAGAGGCATAGTTAAAACAACCTGCGGCTTCTGACCGTGTGCTTTTTGCAGCTCACGACCCATCAGCAAGTTGAACTTCTGGTCAGTACCACCGAGTTCAACGTCTGTTTCCATTGCTACTGAGTCATAACCTTGTAGGAGTGGATACATAAACTCATGAATAGCAATTGGCTGACCACCAGTGTAACGCTTTTTAAAATCATCACGTTCCAGCATACGAGCAACCGTTTGATTTGCAGCAAGGCGAATCATACCCTCTGCACCTAGCTCAGAAAGCCACTCAGAGTTAAATTGAATCTTAGTTTTCGCTGGATCAAGAATCTTAAACACCTGCTCTTTATACGTTTCTGCGTTACGCAGTACGTCTTCGCGAGTTAGAGGTGGGCGAGTTGTGTTCTTACCTGTTGGGTCACCAACCATACCAGTGAAATCACCGATTAAGAACGTCACATCATGGCCAAGTTCTTGGAACGCACGTAGCTTGTTCAAAATAACTGTGTGGCCTAGGTGGATATCAGGAGCCGTTGGATCGGCACCCAGTTTGATGCGAAGAGGACGCCCCTCTTTCAACTTAGCAATCAGTTCTTCTTCTGGAATCAGTTCATCAACACCGCGCTTAATCTCCGCTAGTGCAGCTTCAATGCTCGCCATTCTTGTTCACTCCCACAGATTTGGCAAAAATTTGTTAGTTTGCCATCTTACTTGAATAGCGATGCTTTTTGAAACCAGTTAGACTAAACAGCTGAGCTTTTTTACTGAATTTTTTAGAACGGACATACGATGTTGTCTCTTTTTGCTCGACTACCTTGGATTCATCGAGCCCTTATCACCTCTTTCAGCGCATTAATTGTCATCGCGCTATTTCTGCCTGCCCCTAACGATCTCCGCCAAAAAGAGAGCAACTATCAAGTGGGTAAAGCTTACCCATTAACGCTGAATATCGATCAACTTGCTCAGCAAGAGTCCATCTCCCCACTTGCTGTTTTACGTTGGGAAAAACACACCATTGGATCTGGTGACAGTATGGCTCTGCTGTTTCAACGTGCTGGGCTATCATCTCGTTTGCTTTATCAACTGACCTCGACCAATAAGGACATTGAGACGCAACTGACTCGAGTGAGACCGGGAGACACCTTCGAGCTGGGCTTTGACACCGACAATGAGTTGATACAGATTAAACGAACTCTCAGCCCCTATGAGAGCTTTCTAGTGACTAAATCCGAAGCAGGTTATCGATCGTCATTTGACAAAAAAGAACTGTTTTACCAATACAACTACGCTGAAGCGAATATCACCTCAAACTTCTGGAATGCAGGCGTCAATGCCGGTTTAACCGCAAACCAAATTATGGAGTTAGCCGGTATTTTTGGCTGGGATATCGACTTTGCGTTGGATATTCGTAGTGGTGACAACTTTAAGATTCTCTATCAAGAGAAGGTGGTTGAAGGAGAAGTCATCGGAAGAGGAAAGATCATTGCAGCGGTATTTACCAACCAAGGGGATACATTCAAAGCCATTTTGGATGATAAAACGGGCAACTACTATGACGAAAATGGCCGTGCAATGAAGAAGGCATTCTTGCGCTCTCCCCTTGATTTCCGTCGTGTGACATCTAACTTTAACCCGACTCGACGCCATCCAGTGACGGGCAAAGTCGTTGCCCACCGAGGAACAGACTATGCTGCACCTGTCGGAACGCCTATTTGGGCTGCGGGTGACGGTATTGTGCAAAAATCTAGCTACAACCAGTTCAACGGCAACTACGTCTTTATTAAGCACAGCAATACTTACATCACTAAGTATCTCCACTTAACAAAACGTACCGTGAAAACCGGCCAGAGGGTTAAGCAAGGCCAGACAATCGGTACCCTTGGAGGCACAGGTCGTGTCACTGGTCCACACCTACACTATGAGTTTCTAGTTAATGGCGTCCACAAAAACGCCAGAACGGTCAAATTGCCACAGTCTAAATCACTCACAGGTTCAGACAAGGCGACCTTCATTGCCAACGCCAAGATCAGATTAGATAAACTGAATCGCTACGGTGAGTTACTTGCTACACCATAAGTCAAAGGCCCGGATAATCCGGGCCTTTGTCATTAATCGGCTTCAATAACTCTATTACCCTGCTCTTCCACTTTATGCTCTTTGCCCAGCATTAATAGACACGGAGTCAATACTAGAGTGAGCACAGTGGCAAACGCTAGGCCACCAGCAACCGCCGTGGCGAGTTGCGACCACCACTGGGTACTGGGTGCACCAAATTCAATTTTTTGGCTGATCAGGTCGATGTTCATTTCCAGTACCATCGGCAGTAAGCCAAGAATCGTCGTTACCGTCGTCAGCATCACCGGTCGCAAACGTTGAACTCCAGTTCGCAGTATTGCTTCTCGCTTATCTAAGCCACGATGACGCAGTTGGTTATAGGTATCGATTAAAACAATATTGTTGTTGACCACAATGCCAGCCAACGCAATAACCCCTATCCCAGACATTATGATACCGAATGGCTTCTGGAATATTAGCAAGCCAACAAACACCCCAACGGTTGAAAATAGTACAGCACTTAAAATTAAGAATGCCTGATAGAAACTATTGAACTGAGTAATCAGAATAAGCGCCATCACCACCAATGCCACAAGAAAGGCATTTTGTAGAAACGCAGAAGAGTTTTCTTGCTCTTCATTCTGCCCACGAATTTTAAACTCAACACCATCAGGTAAACCGAGCTCAGCGACCGCTTTATTTATTTTGGGCAACTCGAGAGCCAAGTTATAACCCTCTTTCATATCCGCCATAATATTGGTGACCCGATGCCCATCAATGCGTCGTATCGTGTCTTGTTTGTGCTCAGGTACGATAGTCGCAAAGTTAGTGATAGGAACTAAGCCAGCTTGAGTTTTGACTCGAAGCTGATCAAAACGACCTATGTCGCGCTTGTCCTGCGGATAACGAACTAAAATGTCGACTTCTTCATTGGCATCATCAGGCAGATAATCACCGATTTTCAGACCATTCGTCACAAACTGGACGGTATTGCCAACTAAAGTAGCATCGGCAGCAAAACGAGATGCGTCATCACGACGAATGTCGATCTGCCAATCTATGCCGTCTTTACTTGACGTATCACTGAGATTGGTAAAAGCCGGATAATTGTCAGCCCAATGCCTAACTTTTTTAGCCGCCGCGTCCAATTCAGTAGGGATCCGAGCCGATAATTCTATCACCAGATCATGTTCAACCGGTGGACCAGCATCAGGGAATTTATACTCAATTTCGACACCAGCATAACCATCCGTTTGGAGCTTGAGTTCCTCTATTATCTCTTTGACCTTACGGCGATACTGCCAATCAACAGGAGTAATCTGAATCTGACCAATTTCATCATCACCACCAGTGCGAGTGTAAACACTCTCAAACTCATCATGATTGAGCATTACCGCTTCAATATCACGAATAATCAAGTCTTTCTCATCCAAGGAAAGATCACCATAAGATCGAACTTTAACCGTGAAAAATGGTGGATCTACCTCGGGGAAAAACTCCGCCCCCAAACCTGCTTTGGCGTAGGTAAAACCAACGCCAATCGCAAGCAAAATAGCGCTAATGAGGATTTTGAACGGGTGCTTTATCGCAATGTCTAAGGTATGGAAGTAGAGCTTAGTGATACCCGTTGCCTTAGAAAAATCGCCATCATGTAGCGCAACCATTTTCTCCCGTTGCGCCTTAGTAACATGCTGAGGTCGTCCTATTAAACTGCCTAAAACAGGCACCAATAGTAGCGCCATCGCTAGAGATGCGCTCAAAGTAGCAATGAGAGTCAGCGGCAAATACTTCATAAATTCGCCCGTGACATCTGGCCAGAAAAGCAAAGGAGCAAAAGCCGCTAGTGTGGTCGCCGTGGAGGCGGTAATCGGCCATGCCATTCGCTTGGCGGCATCACGATAAGCTTCCCTTCTTGGCGTGCCTTCTTGCATACGTCGATCGGCAAATTCAGTCACAACGATAGCGCCGTCAACCAACATACCTACCGCCATAATCAGTGAAAAGAGCACGACAATATTGATGGTTAGACCAAAAACAGACAGAACCAGCAAACCGGTTAAGAATGAGCCTGGAATCGAAATGCCCACCAACAAGGCAGTACGAACACCAAGAATGGCAATGATGACAATCACAACCAGAATGATCGCTGACAAGATATTGTTCTGTAGATCGCTGAGCATCATCTCAACATCTTTAGACTGATCCCAAGTGTATTTGACCATCAGGTTATTCGGCCAATCTGGACGCGTTTGAGCTTCTGCCAACACCGCTTTTATTAACGCAACAGTCTCGATGATATTCTCGCCAGCGCGTTTTTTCGCATCCAGTACAACGGCAGATTTTCCATCTAGCCGTGCGTAGCTTTCTGGATCTCGGAATGCCCGTCTAACGGTTGCCACATCACCAAAGGTAATGACCTGCTTACCATCAACCTTTACAGGTAATTCAAGCACATCTTTCAGCGAATCGAAGACCGAAGGAACCTTAACCGAAAAGCGCCCATACCCGGTATCAACGAAACCTGCGGCAACCACTCTGTTATTTAGTGCGATCAGGTTGTAGATATCCCCCTGATCTAAGCCATAACTTTCCATCAGTAGTGGATCAACAATGATCTCAACAATATCCTCGCGATCACCTGCAATATCCACTTCTAGGATTTGGCGGTAACTTTCCAGCTTATCTCTTAACTGACGCGCTATCTGCACAATAGTCCGCTCAGGTACCGTACCGTAAAGTACGATTGAAAGCGCAGGTTCCTCCGACGCTAAAGTCACTTCATTGACCGTCGGTTCATCGCTGTCGCTGGGTAATTTGGGTTTTGCCAAATCAACCGCTTCACGCACATCAGCCATCGCTTTGTTCAGGTCGACACCAACACTGAACTCAAGCATGACTGAGGCATGACCTTCAGAAGCGGTAGAGGTCATCTCTTTGACCCCTTCAATGGTTCTCAATTCTTGCTCAATCGGGCGAACAAGCAATCGTTCGGCGTCTGATGGCGATATCCCCTGATGGCCTACCGACACATAAATAATCGGAATTGTAATGTCAGGGCTAGATTCTTTAGGAATGGTGATATACGTTCCCGCACCGGCGAATAGAATAAAAACCAGAAGCACCATCATGGTTCTAGTACGAGATAGAGCCGCATCAATCAATGCATACATAGTGTCGGCTCCTATCTGTTTTGCTCAATCGCAATGACACTATCACCATCGCGCACAAATCCCTGCCCGGTAGTGATGATATCGACTTGCTCACCGAGTCCCGTTAACCAAACCCCATCTTGTTCCGCTTTAACCAGCTTTATTGGCACAAATTTGACCTGATTAGCGACCAGTGTTTTGACACCTAAGTTGCCCATTTCATCCAGAGCCAGCATTGCAGGGGTAATTTTAATTGCCAGCTGGTCTTGAAGGTTGAGTTTCACTTCAGCACTGACACCCGCAGGGATTTTCTGCCCAGGGTTTGCCAGTTCAATTTCAATTGGGAAAGTATTGGTTGCAGGAGAGGAGACTCGTGATATGTAACGCACCGCCCCCATGGTTTGGTCACCATTAATAAAACGAACACTCGCTTGCTGATTAAGCTCTAACGCTTGAATGTGTCGCTCACTCACATCTGCTTCAATCACTATCTTGCTGAAATCGAGTAATGTCGCGACAGGATCACCTACTCCAACAAAATCACCCGTTTCAATAAACAGGTGATCCACTACGCCTGTAAACGGGGCTTTTACCGAGGTATTACGCAAAGCGATTTGAGCATTGCTCACCATCGCTTTCGCTTCGACTAAACCTGCCTGAGCAGTAGTAAATGCTACCTCACCTTGCAAGCCTTTACTTTTAAGAGACTGTGCGGCTTTATATTCCTTCTCTTTCACTTTCAGCAAGGCTTCGGCACGCTGCAACTGACTCTCTAAATCGCCCTTATCAATCAGCGCAATCACCTGCCCCTGTTTAACACTTTCACCCTTGTTTACCTTTAACTGGACAATTTTGCCGGCAATTTCTGCCCCGAGTCTGGCCTTTTTATTCGGCGCAGTCCGTCCGTAAAGCTCAATGGTTTTGTGTGTGGATTCGGCGACAAAGGAGGTGAACTGAACTTTGGCTAATGGAATGTCTTCACTCTCTTGGTGAGGCGCGGTGTCTTGTGCTTTCAACATTCCTACCCCTAACCAAAGAGAGAGGAGTAATACCAATATCAGTGACACAAGATAAGGTCTAACCGCAAGAAAACGCAGAGGAGAAATACTCGCCATAACTATCCTTATTATTTCTATATCACATCCAAAATAAACAACAGTAGCGATTTACGGCTACACGTTGTGGATATAGCAATTCACAGTGTTCTACTGCGAATGTATCAATTAGGATATAAATTAACCATCTAAAAATAAAATGACATTGATAACTATTTATCTGGGGTCTCAGTTTCTGGATAAATAAGGAAGGAAAAGCCAATAGTAGATAGGCGATAGGCTGCAGAGGGACTGCAGCCTAGAAAGAGATATTTAAACGCTGAATGAAGCACCGCAGCCACATGTTGTGGTCGCATTTGGGTTATTCACAAAGAAACGCGAGCCCTCAAGCCCTTCAGTGTAATCCACTTGGCCACCCACTAAATATTGAAGGCTCATAGGGTCAACCACCAAAGTCACACCACTGTTGACAATGGTTGTGTCTCCTTCATTCACGTTCTCGTCAAAAGTGAAACCATATTGGAAACCACTGCAACCACCACCAGTAATGTAAACTCGCAGTTTCAGGTTCGGGTTCTCTTCTTCAGCAATCAATGCACCTACTCGCTGAGCCGCTGCATCTGAAAATGTTAGTGGAATATTTACTTCGCTCACGATGATCTCTCTCAGTCGTTTGGCTCCAGAATGACTGAACTTTCTGGAACTTCATCTTTTAATATTAGGGGGATTATCTAATACCTGAGTGAAGCGTTCAAGTATTCACCACTTTTGAAGCAACTTTTTATGCCAATTCTTCTTTATTTGCTGTGAAAGTACGCAGAATGTGCAGCAAAGCGTTTTATTGTATGGGAATCGACAGGTACAATGCGTCCCAAATTGGTCCGAGCAATCAAAAGAGGATATCCCATGACCAAATCCGCAGATCTATTTGAGAAAGCACAGCAAACCATTCCTGGTGGCGTGAACTCTCCTGTACGTGCTTTTAACGGCGTTGGTGGCGCACCGATTTTCGTTGAACGAGCTGACGGCCCGTTGATTTTTGATGCTGACGGCAAAGCGTACATTGATTATGTGGGTTCTTGGGGTCCGATGATTCTTGGTCACAACCACGCGGTAATTCGTGAAGCGGTTATTGACGCAGCGCAGCGCGGCTTGAGCTTTGGCGCACCAACCGAAATGGAAATTGCGATGGCTGAACTGGTTTCAGAACTTGTCCCATCGATGGAACAGATTCGTATGGTGAGTTCAGGCACTGAAGCAACCATGAGCGCAATTCGTCTTGCTCGTGGTTACACAGGTCGTGACAAAATCATGAAATTTGAAGGTTGTTACCATGGTCATGCAGACAGCCTGCTAGTTAAAGCGGGGTCGGGTGCTCTGACGCTTGGTCAACCAAGTTCACCAGGTGTTCCAGCGGATTTCGCCAAGCACACACTAACGGCAACATTTAACGATCTAGACTCAGTGCGCGAACTCTTTGCGGCAAACAAAGGTGAAATCGCATGTATTATCGTTGAACCTGTTGCTGGCAACATGAACTGTATTCCGCCAGTGGAAGGTTTCCATGAGGGGCTACGTCAAATCTGTGATGAAGAAGGCGCGCTGCTGATTTTTGATGAAGTAATGACAGGTTTCCGCGTGGCTCTAGGTGGTGCTCAGGCTTACTACAACATCAAACCAGACCTAACAACATTAGGTAAAGTTATTGGTGGTGGTATGCCAGTGGGTGCGTTCGGTGGTCGCAAAGAAGTGATGCAGTACATTGCACCTACAGGCCCTGTTTACCAAGCGGGTACTTTATCAGGTAACCCTGTAGCGATGGCGGCAGGTTTCGCTTGTCTGAACTTACTCAAACAAGAAGGTAACGAAAAACGCCTTGCTTCTAAAACTAAACAGCTAGCAGATGGCTTTAAGCAACTAGCAGACAACCACGATATCCCTCTTGTCGTCAATCAAGTTGGCGGAATGTTCGGTTTCTTCTTTACCGATCAAGAAAGCATCACCAGCTACGAAGACGTGACTAAGTGCGACATCGAGCGCTTCAAACGTTTCTTCCACCTAATGCTGGATCACGGCGTTTATCTTGCGCCATCGGCTTTCGAAGCGAGCTTTACTTCTCTGGCACACGGCAGCAAAGAAATTGAAGCAACGCTGGAAGCGGCAGATCGCTGTTTTGCTATCATCGCACAACAAGCTTAACCTCTACTGCATATGGAAAAGGCTGCATTGAGCAGCCTTTTTATTGCCAGTTAAACAAGACTAACAAAACCAATCCTGCCATTACCAAGGCAAACCAAGGTATAGAAGGTTTGCTTTTTGATGCTGACTTGCAGCCTTTGTCATTATTACAGCATCCCATGTTTTGACTCACCTCTGATACAAATCTGATTCTTGATTGATAACTGCCTGTTTTAAAGCCATTATACTGATACATCGTCAAACAATTGGACAAGATTGTGTCAGATAAAATTAAAATCACCTCCAGTCACTGGGTACTAGTGATAGCCCTGTTGGCTGCAGCGTTCGCGTGTTTTTTATTGGTAGAGCCTTACATCAATTCGATCGTAATGGCGTTTATCATTTCGCTGTTGATGTTCCCTATTCATGATTGGATTGAGAGCAAACTGCCAAATCATAAAAATGTTGTTTCTCTGCTCTCCTGTATTGTGTTGACCTTTATCATTGTCGTCCCACTGTTGTTTGTCTTTGCTGCTATCGTTCAGCAAGGCTCTGCATTTTCTCAAAACGTTTATCAATGGGTCACTCAAGGGGGCATCCAAACACTCTTCGAACACCCTTGGGTTGTGAAAGGTTTGTCTTTAGCGAACACTTACTTACCTTTCGATAAGGTAGAGCCTCAAGAGATTGCTCAGAAAGTCGCTCAGTTTGCCACGAGTTTTGGCAGTAATCTGGTCGGTATCAGCGCGAAGATTTTAGGTGATGCGACTAACTTCCTAATGGACTTTTTCCTGATGTTATTCGTGCTATTTTTCTTACTTCGAGATCACGATAAGATCATCAGTGCTATCCGCCATATCCTTCCTTTGTCACGCAGCCAAGAAGATAAACTACTAGATGAAGTTGAGCAGGTGGCAAAGTCTGCCGTCATGGGTTCATTCCTGACTGCAATTGCTCAAGGTATCGCGGGTGGACTCGGTATGTGGCTCGCCGGATTCCCAGGTCTATTCTGGGGAACCATGATGGGCTTTGCTTCATTTGTTCCGGTTGTTGGTACTGCGCTCATTTGGATCCCAGCAGCAATCTACCTCTTCCTCATAGGGGATACTACGTGGGCTATCTTCCTGACCGTTTGGAGCGTAGCTGTGGTAGGTTCGATAGACAACTTGCTCCGTCCATTCCTAATGCAAGGTAGCGCTGGAATGAACACACTAATGATCTTCTTCTCTTTGTTAGGTGGTCTACACTTATTTGGCTTAATTGGCCTAATCTACGGCCCGATCATCTTTGCTGTGACCATGGTATTGTTCAACATCTATGAAGAGGAGTTTCAAGGCTTCTTAGATCAACAAGATCGCAGCTAAACAGCAAAACGGTTTAATACTTCAAGATGAGGGAGGATTGTGCGAAAATCCCCCCTCATTTTTTTCTACTGAGTGCTCTATGTCTGCCTATATCGCGCCAAGTCAAATTGCCGAGCGACAACTTGCTTACTTCGAAGGTAAACACGTTCTTGTTGCTGGTGAAGCTGAAGACCTATTTCCTGTTGAACTGGTGAAACACTGTCAGTCTGTAACAGTATTTACCACTAACTATGGTTATCATCGTCAGCTTGAATCCTATTCGCAAATTACCCGTGTCTTTGGTGCAGAGTTCACACAACAAACTCAGGCAGATTTGGTCCTGCTCTACTGGCCAAAAGCGAAAGCTGAAGCCGAGTATCTGCTGGCCATGTTGATGTCCAAACTAGGAACCGGAACTGAAATCGTGGTTGTGGGTGAGAATCGCTCTGGTATTAAAAGCATTGAGAAAATGTTTAAGGACTATGGCCCGATTACCAAATACGACTCCGCACGCCGTTGTTCTTTCTACTGGGGGCAATGTACTCAGACACCCGCAGCTTTCCAACTAGATGAATGGTATAAAACCTATCAGGTTAACTACAAAGAGCGCACTCTGACCATTAAAAGCTTACCGGGCGTGTTCAGTCACGGAGAGTTTGATATTGGCAGTAAACTGCTGCTCGATACCCTACCCGATCTGACTGGCAAGGTTTTAGACTTTGGCTGTGGAGCGGGCGTCATCGGCAGCGTGATGGCGCTCCTTAATCCAGACATAGAGCTAGAAATGTGTGATATCAGCGCACTCGCGGTCGCGTCTAGCCAAGCCACACTCGAAGCTAACGGTTTGACTGGTCGTGTGTTTGCCTCTGATGTTTATTCAGATACCAGCAAGGATTACAACTTCATTATCAGTAATCCTCCTTTCCATGCTGGTCTCGATACTAGCTACAGCGCAACGGAGACGCTGTTGGCAAAAGCACCACAATATCTAAACCCACAGGGACAACTATTTATCGTTGCTAATAGTTTTCTTAAATATCAGCCGATTATTGAGCAAGCCTTCAGTAATTGCGAGACGCTAAATAAGACCAATAAATTCGCGATTTATCACGCTAAGAAGTAGTCGACTTGCCCAATTCTTGCCAAGGATTGGGCAACATCTCCCCTGCCAAAGTAAAAACTGCGCTTTTCTCCACGCTTTCCTTGCAACTTACTTGTCAAAGTAAAAAAACTCGTTAATTTTGTCACTATAGGAAAATAACGTTTTTATCCCGCTTACAGGTTTTTAGGCCCCAACCTTTAAGCCGAACTCTTGGAAACTCTAGTTAGATCATGTTTAAGTTGTATCGGAAACAGAAATTTAAGCGTCTTCAAAACACTCTGATGCTGGCATTTCTGGTCTTAAGTATCACGCCTCTTACCGTTATCGCTATCTTCTTCTTGCAGTCACACACCACTGACTTACAAGAGCAGAGCACATTGCATTTGGTTTCTGTTCGCGATAGCAAGCAGCAGCAAGTCGTTGACTACCTATATGCGAAAGAGTCGGAAGTCATGGGGTTTGTACGCTCAGAGTTAGCGTATGCGAGTGGTGGTCGATTCTACGGCTTGGTCAACGCATTTGGCAGCTTAGGCCTTGATATTGAGCAGGCACGCGAGTACGCACAAAAGCGTTATATCCAAGGTTCGGGCGATCAAATCAAAACCTCTATTTTGCCTCAGTCTAGCCTCTTTAATGGTACAGAACGCTACCGCTTGCTTCATAAACGCTATCACTGGGCTTATCTGGAACTTCTCAAGCGCTCTGATTTCGATGATATCTTATTGGTTGATCGAGAAGGAAACGTCACTTACTCGGCGTTTAAATATGACAATTTCGGCACTAACTTGCTAACTGGCAAATATAAAGATGCCAACTTAGGACACACTTTTACCAAACTAAGAAATCTGGTCACTGAAAAACGTAAAACGAACGAAGACTTTACGCCGGTTATTATTTCAGATTTTGCCCAAGAGCAAGGCAAGTCAGTTGCATGGCTAGGCGCACCCATTGTGCAGCAAGGTTATCTGCACAGCTATGCCATGTTTCGTCTGCCGAATAACGGCATCACCAAGCTCATAGCTGATACCAAAAACATCCCTTCGATGAAGACCCTTTTGGTTGGTGCCGATCATCAATCCCGTACTCTCGCATACGAGCAGGAAGATATTGATAAAAGTCGACAAGTGGTGGAGCTCGCCTTGTCTGGATTAACCAGCTTTGGAACCTACTCTAACTCAGAGAAAGAGGCCATCATTGCCGCCTACGCCCCGATTTCGGTTAAAGGTATCGACTGGGCACTGGTCGTTGAAGTACCAGAAAGTGTTGCCTTTGCTCGCATTCATCAACTTGAAACTGTGTTTATTTTCGCGATGTTAACGGCAATCTTACTGGTTGTTATGGCCTCCCACTACCTGTCCAATTTCATCACATCCCCACTTCTTAAATTGACTTGGGCTGCCGAGAAGGTATCTGCTGGCGATCTTGATGCCACCATGATCAACACGCAGCGTAAAGATGAAATCGGACGTCTTGCGGTCAGTTTTGAGCGAATGCAACGCTCAATTCGCGAAAAGATCCTCTTAATCAAAGAGCAAAATGAAGAGCTAGAAAGCAACCTCAAACTCATTCAAAAACAAAATGATGAGTTACAGCTCGCCAATAAACTCAAAGATGAATTCTTAGCGACAACCTCTCATGAGTTACGAACGCCTTTACACGGTATGGTGGGGATAGCCGAAGCACTCACTTCAGGAGCTAACGGCCCAATCACAGCAGAACACAAATACCAGTTAGATATCATTATCAGCAGTGGTCAGCGTCTTGCTACCTTGGTTGATGACTTACTTGATTACCATAAGATGCGTTATGGAAACTTGGATATCGACACCAGTGCCGTAGATTTATCCGGTTCAACGCGCTTAGTACTTGAGCTTTCTTCCCATCTGCTAGGCAACAAACCCATCAGAATTATCAACCAAGTACCTAGTGAACCCGTGTGGGTCAGTGCCGACCCGCAAAGACTTGAACAGGTGCTATATAACTTGGTTGGCAATGCAATCAAATACACCAGCGAAGGCAAAATTGTCATTTCCGCGAACGTTATCGACGATCATATTCGTGTTCAGGTCGTTGATACTGGCCAAGGTATTCCAGCTGACCAGCTCGAACATATTTTTGAGCCTCTGATTCAAGCAGGCAGCGACTCAAGCCGATACCGTCAAGGCGCAGGATTAGGTTTGTCTATCAGTCGTCAGTTGATCGAACTGATGCAAGGTTCTTTGTATGTGAGTAGTCAGCCTATGGTTGGCACCACGTTCAGCTTTACATTACCTATCGCGAGTGAAGAGCAAATTCAGCAAGCAAACCACTATGAAGCGCCCCACTTTATCGCGCCGGATAGCGGAGAGATAGAGTTAGCCGAACCTGTTAGCCTACCAGAAAACCCTGAAGGTCCTCTGCTACTCGTAGTTGATGACGAGCCCGTGAACCTTAGAGTCTTGGATAGTTTCCTAAGACTGGAAGGCTATCGCGTACGCACGGCTAAAGATGGTCACGAAGCACTGGAATCGATTGAGAAAGAGAAACCAGAGCTACTGTTACTGGATATTATGATGCCAGGTATGAGCGGATATCAGGTGTGTGAAACGGTTCGTAAAAAGTACGATCATGCCGCCCTGCCTGTCATCATGCTGACTGCTCTTAATCAAACGGATGACCGAATTCGCGGGTTTAACGCTGGGGCTAACGATTACCTGTCGAAACCATTTAACAAGCAAGAGCTTGCTGCCCGTATCGTTGCCCATCTAACGGCCAGCAAAGCTGAACTACGCCGACTTGAGAACCAGCAACTCCAGCTTGAACTCAAGCACCGAGCAATGGTTGAAGCCAGCCTGTTAGAAACACAAGGACGCCTACTAGAGCAACTAGAAACGGCGCCAGAAGCCATCATCTGTATTCGTGAAGATAACAAGATTCGCTTTGCCAATGAGGCGGCTTCAAAGCTATTTAAACGTTCCACCGAACAGCTAAAACGCTCAAGCGCTGACGAACTTATCGCACCCAAATTCCTTAATGTTGAACAAGAGCATTACTGCGGTACGATTGATGTTTACGTCGAAGATGTCCGACAGCACCTTTCTGCGGATATTTTGAAACTTCCACAAGGTTCAGGCCTGCGTTCGATTTACATCTTCAACGTTGGCGGCAGCATCAATGCAAGCCGCATTAATAACTTGGAAAGCGCAATTGAAGCGTTGTCCAGTTTTGCCTTTGAAGGTGATAAAGCCAAACTGCAAGAACTCAAAGAGCTGGGAGGAGAGTTTACGCGATTGGCTGATCGAGTTGCCGGAGACAGTAAATCCAAACAAGATATTATGCGCGAAGTGTTAGTTGACGCGATGACAAGCGCACTCAACTACTGGGAGTCCGTCACAGGACAAACCAAGTTCTCGTTCGCAGAACAAAGTGGTTTATGGCGCGTCTATCTCGACCGCAGTACTTTGCAAACGCGCACACTCGACAAATATCTACGTGCCGAGACGCTACCGAAAACACCACGCTGGAGAACGGTTCTAAGCTCACTGGATTACATCCTAGAGCACTGCAATGAACAAGGCCCAGAGAGAACGCATATTGAAGGGCTAAGAGATAAACTTCAGCACTTACTGACAAGCTAATACACCTTCAATGCCAAACTAAAAAGCCCGCAGTAAGCGGGCTTTTGATTCTCATCATTTTGCCTTGATTAATACTCAAATACAGTTATTACGACTCGTAAAACAACCTATTGCTTGCCGCCATTTAGCCGCTATTTTTTTGTCTAGCAGGTACCCCAATTGATACAAAACCACCAACAATGCGTAAAAAGAACTCAGTTTGCGAAGCCAATCACAACAAGACGGCAGTTTTAATTTAACCCCAAAAATTAACAGAAAACCTCCAAGTGACCCACATCTCACATTTTACTTCCATAAAAGCAAGCCTTATAAAATAAAGAAAATGAAGTTAGCAACCACTCACAAAAAAAACTGGTGCACATGGACTATTGCGACTCACTTCAAAGGCCTTTTCGTGATTACAATTTAATCAAATTTGTTTTTTTTAACAGTATTAACGGAGATGGTGATGGTTTTGACGTTTTTAACGGGAATAGCAATTGCGAAAATTGACGTTAAGGTGTTTTCTTAGTGTGCCTAAGGCCTACAGGCCACTCTGGATTTTCATATCACCTCCGATTGAAAATCATTAACAAGAGGTGGGCCTTAGTGAGTGTTTATCAATTGATGACATTCCATTCCATAAGTGAAATGAAAGCAAATAGTAAGGAACAGCTATGCTTGCCAACATAAAAAAAACAGCACTAGCAACAGCAATTATTGCTACAGCAACTACCGGATTCGCATCGGTAGCAACAGCCGCTGAACGTAGTGAACTAACTATCCACCCTAAAGAGTTCACAACTTTTGTTCGTAACTTTAACCCATACTTAGGTGCAACTCACTTGCACACTACTTGGGACTTCATCTACGAGCCTCTAGTTGTGTTCAACGAAATGCACGGTAACACACCAGTATTCCGTTTAGCAGAAAACTTTAAAATGGCTGACGACCTAAAGAGCGTAACTTTCGATATTCGTAAAGGCGTGAAATGGTCTGACGGCGAAACATTTGATGCTAACGATGTCGTGTTCTCTTTCAACCTAGTTAAAGAGAAGTCAGAGCTAGACCAAAGCGGTATCAACTCTTGGGTATCTTCTGTTGAGAAACTAAATGACTACCAAGTTAAATTTAACCTAACAGAAGCGAACTCAAACGTTCCTTACGAAATTGCTAAAGTACCAGTTGTACCTGAGCACATTTGGAAAGACGTGAAAGATCCTTCAACCTTCACTAACGAGAACCCTGTAGGCTCTGGTCCATTTACAGAAATCGATACGTTCACTGCTCAGCTATACATCCAGTGTGCTAACCCGAATTACTGGGATGCAGACAACCTAGATGTTGACTGTCTACGTGTTCCTCAAATTGCAAACAACGACCAGTTCCTAGGTAAAGTTGTTAACAGTGAAATGGACTGGACGTCTTCATTCATTCCTGACATCGACCGTACTTACGCTGCGGCAAGCCCTAATCACCAGTACTGGTACCCGCCAGCAGGTACTCAGGCATTCGTTGTTAACTTCAAAAACCCTGATGCAGCGAAGAACGAAGCACTTACTAACGTAGACTTCCGTCGTGCATTCTCTATGGCTCTAGACCGTCAAACTATTATCGACATCGCGTTCTACGGTGGCGGTACAGTGAACGACTTCGCATCTGGCCTTGGCTATGCATTCGAAGCTTGGTCTGACGAAAAGACTCACAGCAAGTACAAAGGCTACAACACATACAACGTTGAAGGTGCTAAAGAGTTACTGAAGAAAGCGGGCTTTAAAGATGTAAACAAAGATGGTTTCGTTGACACTCCATCTGGTAAGTCTTTCGAGCTACTAATCCAATCTCCAAACGGTTGGACTGACTTCAACAACACCGTTCAACTTGCAGTTGAGCAACTTGCTGACGTAGGCATTAAAGCGAAAGCACGTACTCCAGATTTCTCTGTTTACAACCAAGCAATGCTTGAAGGTACGTACGACGTAGCTTACACAAACTACTTCCACGGTGCAGACCCATACACTTACTGGAACAGTGCTTACAACTCAGCACTTCAATCTGGTGAAGGTATGCCTCGCTTCGCGATGCACTTCTACAAAAATGACAAGCTAGATGGCCTACTAAACAGCTTCTACAAAACAGCTGATAAGAACGAGCAGCTAGAAATCGCTCACGGCATCCAGCAAATCATCGCTTCTGACCAAGTTACGATTCCTGTAATGTCTGGTGCTTACATGTACCAATACAATACAACTCGATTCACTGGTTGGTGGAACGAAGAAAATCCAAAAGGCCGTCCAAACATTTGGGCTGGTATCCCAGAGCGTCTACTACACGTACTGGACCTAAAACCAGTTAAATAAGTAGTTGTTCTAACGATGCGGCATACGCTCTGTATGCCGCAAAATCCCCCAACGTTTTGATGTGTTCTTTATATGGCGCCAGTCGTCAGGGGATTGTTCGCTCTAAATTTTGTTTTCGCTAGGAGCGACCTGAAACCAGAAACAGGGAAAATCTGGGTAAGTAAGGTGAGTTATGGGTTATTTTTTAAGACGTTTGTCGTTCTATTTGGTCGCATTGTTAGTTGCTGCGACATTAAACTTTATTATTCCTCGTGCAATGCCGGGTGATCCGGTTACCATGATGTTTGCTAACGCTTCGGTCCAAGTAACGCCGGAACGTATCGCTGCAATGAAAGAGCTATTAGGCTTTGTTGATGGCGGGTTGTTTACTCAATACATCGCCTACATGAAAAACATCCTAAGCTGGGAACTTGGAACATCAATCCAGTTCTACCCACTATCTGTTAACAAACTTTTGGGTGGAGCATTTGGTTGGTCACTATTCCTAGCTGGTAGCGCCGTTATCCTCTCATTCTCAATAGGTTCGATACTAGGTATCTTTGCTGCATGGAAACGTGGCAGCAAATATGACGCCTTCGTAACTCCTGGCATGCTTATTATTCAGGCCGTGCCTCAAGTTGTAATCGCAATGTTGGCGCTATTTATCTTTGCGATTGGCCTAAAGTGGTTCCCAACTGGCTATGCATATACCGCAGGCACCGTGCCTGATTGGACAAGCTGGGCGTTCTATAAGGATGCCGCATATCATGCTGTGCTACCTCTATTCTGTGCTTCGATCATTCAAATTGGTGGCTTCCTAGTCAACATGCGTAACAACATGATCAACCTGCTTGCAGAAGACTACATCACGATGGCCAAAGGTAAGGGTCTGAGTGAGAACCGTGTGGTATTCAACTACGCAGCGCGTAACGCTCTACTTCCTAGTGTTACTGCACTTTCAATGTCGCTAGGTATGGCCATCGGTGGTCAGCTAATCGTTGAAATCATCTTCAACTACCCGGGTCTAGGTACTGTATTACTTAACGCTATCAACGCTCGTGACTACCAAGTTCTTCAGGGTCAATTGATCATCATGACGATGTTTATGCTGTCATTTAACCTTATCGCCGACATGCTTTACGTAGTACTTGATCCTCGCCTTCGTAAGGGAGGGAAATAATTATGAAAGATCTATTTAAACTGATTCTAGGTAACGCTTACGCTCGTACGGGCTTAACCATTGTTGTACTGTTCATTTTCATGGCGATTGCCGCACCTTTGATTACCAAACACGCGCCAGATAAGCGCACGGGCAATCCACATGAATACCCAGGTTTCGTCGTTAAGTCAGCCAAAGCAAATCCAGATGGCTGGATCGCACAAAACCTAGCTACCGATCGCCGTACTATGCTGTTGTCGAAAAAAGCAGATCACGTACTGGGTACTAGCCGTATGGGTCGCGACATCTGGTCACAACTGGTTTACGGTGCTCGTATCTCTCTAGGTGTTGGCTTCGGCGCAGGTATCACTGTTTGTTTCCTAGCGACGGTCATTGGTATCTCTGCGGGTTACTTCGGTGGCCGTGTTGACGATTTCCTGACCGCAGCAATGAACATCATGTTGGTTATTCCTCAGTATCCTTTACTGTTCGTACTCGCCGCCTTTATCGGTGAAGCAGGCCCGTTAACCATTGCCATCATCATCGGCTGTACATCCTGGGCATGGGGGGCAAGGGTAATCCGCTCTCAAACTCTGTCTTTACGTGAAAAAGAGTTTGTAAAAGCGGCAGAAGTTCTCGGTGAATCATCGTTCCGTATCATCTTTGTTGAAATCCTACCAAACCTTATCCCAATCGTAGGCGCGAGCTTCATTGGTTCGGTTATGTACGCAATCGGCATGGAATCTATTATTTCGTTCCTAGGTCTAGGCGACCCTAGCACCATCAGTTGGGGCATCATGCTTTACAACGTACAGACCTCTTCAGCAATGCTAATCGGCGCTTGGTGGGAAGTTCTTGCACCTTGTGCAGCCTTAACTCTACTCGTAACAGGTCTTGCTCTACTGAACTTTGCAGTTGACGAAATTGCGAACCCGCAGCTTCGCTCTCACAAAGGTATGAAACGCTGGAAAAAACTGGCTGAGCAGGACAAGAAAGAGCGTCAGCCAGAACTGCCACCACAAAATGCACTATGGAGCGGAGATAAATAATCATGACAGCACCACTCATTTCTATCCGCAACCTTTGCGTTGACTACATTACTGATGCAGGTGACGTACGTGCCTGTAACAATGTCAGCTTTGATATTGCACCTGGCGAAGTATTCGGCCTAGCAGGCGAGTCTGGTTGTGGTAAATCCACCGTTGCTTTCTCTCTGATGCGCCTACATAAGCCACCAGCGTTTATCACCGGTGGCGAGGTTATCTTCAATGGTGAGGACATCCTTAAATACAGCGATGAACGCATGCAATCGTTCCGTTGGAGCGAGATGTCCATGGTCTTCCAAAGTGCGATGAATGCGCTTAACCCAGTATTGACCATGGAAGATCAGTTCTGCGACGTAATCATGCGCCACACGAACATGACTCGTGAACAGGCTCGTAAACGCGCAGAAGGATTGCTTGAAATCGTAGATATTCACCCTAGCCGTTTGAATGACTACCCTCACCAGTTCTCTGGTGGCATGCGTCAACGTCTGGTTATCGCGATTGCACTGGCGCTAAATCCCAAAATGATCATTATGGATGAGCCAACCACCGCTCTCGACGTAGTGGTTCAGCGCGAAATACTGCAAAAGATCTACGCGTTAAAAGAAGAGTTTGGTTTCTCTATTCTGTTCATTACTCACGATCTCTCTTTGATGGTCGAGTTCTCAGATCGCATCGGCATCATGTATTCCGGTGAGTTGATTGAAGTCGCACCATCAAAGCAGATTCTGGAAAGTCCTTACCACCCTTACACCAAAGGTCTGGGTAGCTCTTTCCCTCCATTAACTGGCCCAAAAACGAAGCTTACTGGTATTCCAGGCAACCCACTTAATCTTCTAGAGATACCACAAGGTTGTCGCTTCCAAGCTCGTTGTGACCGCGTGCATGAAACATGTACTCAAGTCCCAACCGCACTAAGACAAATTGAGCCAAATCGTTTCTCTAACTGTCACCTCTATGGCGAGCCGATTGCACAGAGAAAACTCTAGCAAGACGCTGAGAAACAAAGAAAAGATTACTGGAGACAAATATGAGCAAAGATTTTGGCCAACTACTTGTTGAGGGAAAAAACCTTGTAAAGGATTTCCCGATCAACAGTAATGCCTTAAACCAACCTATGATGCGTGCTATCAACGACGTATCGTTCAAAATGTACAAAAGCCGCGGCCTATCCGTGGTGGGTGAATCCGGTTCGGGTAAATCCACTACAGCGAAGATGATCGCAAAAATGTACGCACCAACATCAGGTGTGATTGAGTACAAAGGCCGTGATATTCAAACCATCGATTCTCGTTCGGATCTGATGGCATACCGTGAAGGCGTGCAGATGGTTTGGCAAGACCCATTTGGCTCTCTAAACCCTACTCATAATATCTTTCACCATATTGCACGACCACTGCTTATCCACAAGAAGGTGTCACCTGGCAATAAGAAGGAACTGGAAGAGCGCGTTTATGACCTGCTTGAACAAGTTGGTCTGATCCCGCCAAAAGAGACATCACAAAAATTCCCGCACCAGTTATCAGGCGGTCAGCGTCAACGTGTCAACCTTGCACGTAACATCGCGGTAGGTGCAGAAGTTGTGCTCGCCGACGAACCAACATCAATGCTGGACGTATCGATTCGTGCAGGTGTCCTAAACCTGATGGAAGAGATGAAATTCGAAAAGCAGATGTCTCTGCTTTACATCACTCACGATATCGCAACCGCTCGTTACATTGCGGAAGATCTGGCAGTTATGTACGTGGGACACATGGTTGAATGGGGAGATACTGACGAGATCATCCACGATCCTCAACACCCATACACGCAACTCTTGGTCTCAGCAGTACCAGATCCAAGTAAGTCGATTCACGAAAAACTCAAAGGTAACAAAGGCGAGATTCCGTTGTGGACACCAGCCTCAGTGGGCTGTCCATTTGCCGGACGCTGCCAACACGCTACTGATAAGTGCAGTGAGAAATTACCAGAAGTCACTCAATTGTCTGACAACCACTTTGTGCGTTGTTACCTATACGAAAAATAATGCCATAAGAGCCAGGAGCGCAAGCTCTTGGCTCAACAACTCAATCACCCCCTATTTTCGGAGATTTTGATGCTGCTACTTACTAACCATATTGGTTATGAAGCCCTTGGGCCAAAGCAGGCTGTTTTGATGACACGTAAAGCACGTCTTTCATCTACCACTGCGCTGTTAGTCTGTGCTGATAGTCACCAAACTGTCGCAACTTTTGCTGTCGAAAAAGGCACAAAAGTGGCCAATTGGCACCAAGGGAATTTTTTCCGCATCGAGTTCTCATCATTCGAACGCTCAGGTCGTTACTACCTGCGTGTCGATAACCTACGCTCTGAAGTTTTTAGCATTGCACAGGGATTACTGTTGAACACCACGCTTTCAGATGTCCTGCACTACTTTAAGTCTCAGCGCTGCGGCGGACACTTTGACAAGCAAGATCATTCGATCCCTCTGCTTGGCTCAGAGACTCGCGTTGACGTACACGGTGGCTGGTATGATGCATCCGGAGATGTGAGCAAATACCTTAGTCATCTCTCTTATGCCAACTATCTCAACCCTCAGCAGACCCCTATGGTGGTCTGGAATCTACTTCAAGGGTTAGAACAACTCGAAGAGAATGAGCAAGTCGCTGCATTTACTAAAGTACGCATGACAGAAGAAGCGCTGTTTGGCGCAGACTTCTTAGTTCGAATGCAAAATGAACAAGGCTTTTTCTATATGACCATTTTTGACAAGTGGTCAAAAGACACCAAGCAACGCGAAATCTGTGCATACGAAACACAGCAAGGGCATAAATCAGACGATTTCCAAGCCGGCTTCAGACAAGGTGGCGGCGTTTCAATTGCCGCTTTAGCCGCTGCGTCACGCCTTGATGAAAGCGGTGAATACTCATCGAATGATTACCTTGAAGCCGCAGAAAAAGGCTACTGGCATTTACGCGAATGCAACACGCAATATCTCAATGATCAGCAAGAGAACATCATTGATGAATATTGCGCCCTACTTGCCGCCGTCGAGTTGTACAAATCGACACAGAAATCAGAGTACTTAAGTGAAAGTCGTCAATGGGCTGCAAAGCTTCACAACAGGCAGTGTAGCGATGACCGCTTTGAACATTTCTGGTCAGCAAACCAAGACGGCTCTCGCCCTTATTACCATGCCGCAGAAGCAGGTTTACCCACCCTTGCTCTATGCCACTATTTATCGATTGAAAACGACCCACAACAGACGGCTATCAGCCAATCTGTTGTACAGCGAAGTGTTGAGTTTGAACTGGCGATTACTCAAGCGACAGCCAACCCATTTGGTTACCCACGCCAATATGTAAAAGGTGTGGGAGAACAAAAACGCGATGCTTTCTTTGTCGCCCAGAACAACGAAACAGGTTACTGGTGGCAAGGTGAAAACGCCCGTTTAGGTTCCTTATGTGCAATGGCATTTTTCGCACTACCGCATATCCAAAACCAAGAAACCAAACAGCAACTGCTGCGTTTTTCTCAAAACGCTTTGAACTGGATCCTTGGTCTCAACCCATACCACATGTGCATGCTTGATGGACACGGACACAACAATCCTGACTACCTTCCTCAGTATGGATTTTTTAACGCAAAAGGTGGTGTCTGTAACGGTATCACCGCTGGCTTTGAAGATGCACAAGATATCGCTTTTAATCCGCCGGGACAAAAAGACGACATGTTGCAGAACTGGCGTTGGGGGGAGCAATGGATCCCACATGGTGCTTGGTACCTATTGGCTGTAATTACTCAATTTAGCCACTTTTCTCAGCAAGAGGAGCAGTAACATGACGCTTTACTATGTCGGGATAGACGGTGGCGGTACTTCATGTCGAGCACGCATTCGCGATGCGGCAGGTCAGTTGGTCGGTGAAGCCAAAAGCAGCAGTGCCAATATCTTACTGGGTGTCAACGTCGCCATGGAGTCGATTATCGATGCGATTGCTCAGGCAGCCACGCTTGGTGGCCTGACAGAAGCCGATTTCAGCAAGATGCATGTGGGTTTAGCTTTAGCAGGGGCTGAGCAAAAGTCTGCATGGCAAGATTTTATGGCACAACCTCATCCTTTTGCTTCCGTCGTACTCAATACCGATGCATACGGTGCTTGTATCGGTGCCCATAACGGTGACGAAGGCGCCATTATGATTGCAGGTACGGGTTCGTGCGGTATCTATCTTAGCGGTAATCAGCAGCATGTGGTTGGTGGTCGTGAGTTTCCGATATCTGACCAAGGTGGTGGCGCAGTTATGGGTCTACGCCTAATTCAACAAGTATTGCTGGCTGACGATGGTATCGTCGAGAAAACGCCACTTGCCGAGCATGTTCTTGGCCACTTCAACCATGATATCGACCAAATCGTCACATGGTCTAAAAGCGCGTTACCACGCGACTATGGTCAGTTTTCCCCTGCGATTTTCCACTATGCAACCCTAGGCGACAGCCTTGCTATCTCAATGCTTAAGCAGACGGCTGCTGACATTGAGATGTTCCTAGTCGCTCTACACCAAAAAGGAGCCACTCGTATCTGCTTGATGGGTAGCATTGCTGAGCGAATCAAGGCTTGGCTATCACCTCCGGTACAAGCTTGGGTGGTTGACGCTCAGTTTGATGCCATTGAAGGTGCCCTTATGTTCGCGGCTAAACCCGAACATAACTTGTATTAAGGATCTGTCATGAGCTTTCGTGTCGAACTCGCCGTTCTAGCTGAACAAAAACAGTTTTGTCGCTTTGGCTTAACTGTCCATAACCTTTCTGATCAGGATCTTGCTCAGTGGCAGCTCCAATTCATTACTGATCGCTATATTCTGCCAGACAGTTTCACTAACGGGACGATCAAGCAGATCGGTAGTTTCTGCACCGTAGTGCCTGAATGTGACATTCTGACGGCTAATCAACACTACTACTGCGAGTTCAGCATCAACACGGCGCCCTTGCGTTTTTACACTGATGGGTTCAAAGATGCCCTGATCATTGCCAACGACGGTGCAACGCAGTACCCAGTAACCTTAACGCCGATAGCGCTTGCCTCTCCCTATAGAGAGCGCACCCAATTGCCAGAGGTCGAGAGTAGGTCAATTGCATTGATTCCTAGACCTCACAAAATTGAGCAACTGGACGGAAGTTTTCGACTGACTCGTTCCAGCCAAATAACATTGCAAACTTCGCTGGCTGAAAAAGCCGCGACGTGGCTGCAAGTTGAACTTGAGCGATTGTTTGAGTTTACAGTACAGACCATCGGGCAAAGCGATATCGTGTTTCGCAACAATCCAACCCTTGACGAAGGTGAATACCATCTTACCGTCAGTGGAACGGGGATCAGACTAGAATCAGGGTCACATGCAGGTTTTGTTCATGCCAGTGCCAGCTTGCTTCAACTCATTCAATTCAGTGAGCAAAATAAAGAGTTATCGGTACCTTATGTAAAAATTCATGATGAACCACGCTTTAAATACCGTGGCATGATGCTTGACTGTGCACGTCACTTTCACTCGGTGGATATGGTCAAACGGCTGATTAACCAATTGGCACACTACAAGTTTAATACCTTCCATTGGCATCTCACTGATGATGAGGGCTGGCGAATTGAAATAAAGGCATTTCCTCAACTAACCGAGTTGGGAGCCTACCGCGGTCCAGGTACCGTGCTGGAACCACAATACAGTCACTTAAATCAACGTTACGGCGGTTACTACAGCCAAGAGCAGATTAAGGACGTCATCACTTACGCGCAAGAACGAGGCATCAACGTCATTCCGGAGATTGATATCCCTGGCCACTGCCGTGCGGCAATCAAATCACTACCAGAGTTGTTGTGCGATCCTGCTGATCAATCCCAATATCACAGTATTCAACATTATGACGATAACGTCCTATCACCAGCTTTGCCTGGCACTTATCAGTTTTTAGACAAGGTACTAGAAGAAGTTTCTGAACTCTTCCCTTCTCCTTGGGTACACATTGGTGCTGATGAAGTCCCTGCTGGTGTCTGGCTAGAAAGCCCTGCCTGTCAGGCGTTGATGGCTCAAGAGGGCTACCAAAACGCTAAAGAGCTACAAGGACACCTACTCCGTTACGCAGAACAGAAACTGCGTTCACTGGGTAAACGTATGGTCGGATGGGAAGAGGCTCAACACGGTAATAAAGTCAGCAAAGACACGGTTATCTACTCTTGGCTGAGTGAAGAAGCGGCTCTTAACTGCGCTAAGCAAGGTTTTGACGTCATTCTCCAACCGGGTCAATCCACTTATCTCGACATGACTCAAGATTATCGTCCAGAAGAGCCTGGCGTTGATTGGGCGGCAGTGATCCCACTGGAGAACGCCTACCGCTATGAGCCATTGGCGCAAGTGCCAGATAGCGATCCGATTCGCAAACGTATTCTAGGAATTCAGTGTGCACTGTGGAGTGAAATTGTCACTCACCAGTCACGATTGGATTACATGATATTCCCAAGACTCACTGCGCTGGCTGAAGCCTGCTGGACTGACAGAGCAGGTCGAGATTGGCTCGACTATCTATCACGGTTGAAAGGCCATTTACCTTTGCTCGACAAACAGCAAATCGAATATCGCCAACCGTGGAATTAACAAAGGTGCAAATGCATGGCATTTGCAGTTTTCTCTAGCATTAAAGTTTTGGCTACCAAAGTGGTAGCTTGGTAAAAAGGAAATTAACATGAAATACGGCTATTTCGATAACGACAATCGTGAATACGTCATTACTCGACCTGACGTCCCTGCACCATGGACGAACTATTTAGGCACAGAGAAATTCTGTACGGTTATCTCGCATAACGCGGGGGGATACTCTTTCTACAACTCGCCTGAATATAACCGTGTTACTAAATTCCGCCCGAACGCGACATTTGATCGCCCAGGGCACTATGTGTACCTGCGTGATGACGAAACTGGTGATTACTGGTCAATCTCATGGCAACCAGTAGCGAAAAGCCTAGACGAGGCGAACTATGAAGTTCGCCATGGTCTTTCATACTCGAAGTTCAAGTGTGAGTACAACGACATCACTGCAACCAAGACACTATTTGTTCCTAAAGGTGAAGATGCAGAAATTTGGGATGTTGTGATTAAGAACACTTCAGACAAGCCTCGCACTATCAGCGCCTTCTCGTTTGTTGAATTCTCATTTAGCCACATTCAGTCGGACAATCAGAACCACCAGATGTCTCTATACTCGGCAGGTACGGCATACAAAGATGGTGTGATTGAATACGACTTGTATTACAACACCAACGATTTTGAAGGATTCTACTACCTAGCTTCTACATTTGAACCAGACTCTTACGATGGTCAGCGTGACAGCTTCCTAGGTTTATACCGCGACGAAGCAAACCCGATTGCTGTAGAGACAGGTAAATGTTCGAACAGCGCTCAAACCTGTTACAACCACTGTGGTTCACTGCATAAACAATTCACGATTCAACCGGGTGAAGAAGTCCGTTTTGCTTACATTCTGGGTATCGGTAAAGGCAACGGCGAGCGCTTACGTGCTAAGTATCAGGATCTAGCAAACGTTGACGCAGCATTTGCTGGTATCAAAGCTCACTGGGACGAACGTTGTTCTAAGTTCCAAGTCAAGTCACCAAACGAAGGCCTCGATACCATGATCAATGCTTGGACTCTTTACCAAGCTGAAACATGTGTTGTCTGGTCTCGTTTTGCTTCCTTCATCGAAGTAGGTGGTCGTACTGGTCTTGGCTATCGTGATACCGCTCAGGATGCAATTTCAGTCCCACATGCCAACCCTGCGATGACACGCAAGCGCATTGTTGATCTTCTTCGTGGTCAGGTAAAAGCGGGATACGGTCTGCACCTATTCGATCCAGACTGGTTTGATCCTGAAAAAGCTGACGTTAAGCCTTCAAAATCACCAACAGTCGTACCGACACCATCAGATGAAGATAAGATCCATGGCATCGAAGATACTTGTTCTGACGATCATCTATGGCTCGTTCCTACCATCTGTAAATACGTAATGGAAACAGGTGAACACAGCTTCTTTGATCAAGTCATCCCATACGCAGATGGCGGTGAAGCAAGTGTTTACGACCATATGAAAGCCGCTTTAGATTTCTCTGCTGAGTACGTAGGTCAAACTGGCATCTGTAAAGGTCTGCGAGCAGACTGGAACGACTGTCTAAACCTAGGTGGCGGTGAATCTTCAATGGTTTCTTTCCTCCACTTCTGGGCACTGCAAGAGTTTATCGACCTTGCTAAATACCTTGGCAAAGACGCTGATGTTGCTAAGTACACCGAAATGGCAGCTAACGTACGTGAAGCGTGTGAAACTCACTTGTGGGATGACGAAGGTGGTTGGTACATCCGTGGCCTAACTAAGAACGGCGACAAGATTGGTACGGCACAACAGAAAGAAGGCCGTGTTCACCTAGAATCAAACACACTCGCGGTTCTATCTGGCGCGGTATCGCAAGAACGTGGTGAAAAAGCAATGGACGCCGTAGATGAGAACCTGTTCTCTGAATACGGTCTACACCTAAACTCACCATCATTTGCAACGCCAAACGACGATATTGGTTTTGTTACTCGCGTTTACCAAGGCGTGAAGGAAAATGGTGCGATCTTCTCGCATCCAAACCCTTGGGCATGGGTTGCTGAAGCTAAGCTAGGTCGCGGTGACCGTGCAATGAAGTTCTACGACGCACTGAACCCATATAACCAGAATGACATTATCGAAAAACGTATCGCTGAACCATACTCGTACGTTCAATTCATCATGGGTCGAGACCACCAAGATCATGGTCGTGCTAACCACCCTTGGTTAACAGGGACTTCTGGTTGGGCTTACTTTGCAGTGACCAACTTTATTCTGGGTGTGCGTACTGGCTTCGATGGTCTAACGATTGACCCTTGTATTCCAACTAGCTGGCCAGGCTTCGAAGTAACTCGTCAGTGGCTTGGCGCAACCTACAACATCAAGGTTGAAAACCCGAGCTCTGTAAGCAAAGGCATCAAGTCAATCACAGTGAACGGTCAGGCCGTGGAAGGAACATCTGTACCGGTTCAGCCTGAAGGCAGTGTAAACGACGTGGTGGTTGTGCTTGGTTAATCACCAGCAATGAGCCTCTTTCGAGAGGCTCATTACTTTCAATAAAGGATTATTCATATGATCAAATTTGGTACTGGTGGCTGGCGTGCATTCATAGGCGAAGAGTTCACCAAAGATAATGTCCGTTTAGTGGCACAAGCGGTTGCCAATATTATTAACCACGAGAACGTTGCCCAACGTGGCTTTGTGATCGGTTACGATCGACGTTTCCTGTCCGACAAAGCAGGACGCTGGTTCGCGGAAGTTCTCGCGGCTAACCGCATCAAGGTTAGCTTTATCGACAAGTTCGTTCCGACGCCAATCGTCATGTTCAAAGCTAAAGAGATGGGCTGTGCGTACTCTGCATGTATTACCGCATCTCATAACCCAGCCGATTACAACGGCATCAAAGTGTTTATTGAAGGCGGACGTGATGCGGATGAGATCATTACTGAAAAGATCGAGTCTCAAGTCGCCACCTTGACTCAACAACAAGTTCAGTCCGTCGACTTTGAGCAAGCCGTCGAAGACAAGTTGATCGAAATTATCAATCCGATGAACGAATTCGTTGACTCGATCATCGACTTTATCGACATCGAGGCAATCAAAAAAGCCAATCTAAGAGTGTTGATCGATCCCATGTTTGGCGTGGCTAAGAATGCGCTACAAACCGTGCTGATCAACGGTCGATGTGATGTTGATGTGATCAACGACGGTAAAAACCCAGACTTTGGTGGATTAATGCCGTCTCCAAGTGCCGCAACCTTGTACCGTCTAAAACACCTGGTCGCAGCTGAAGGATACGATATCGGCATTGGTACCGATGGTGACGCAGACCGTTTAGGCATTATCGATGAGAAAGGGAACTTTATTCATCCAAATGAAGTTCTGATGCTGCTCTACTACTACTTGCTCGAATACAAAGGCTGGAAAGGCTCTGTCGTGCGTAATATTGCGACCACTCATCTGCTCGATAAGATCGCGGCTGATCATGGTGAGAAGAGCTTTGAGGTACCCGTTGGTTTCAAACACATTAGCTCACAGATGGAAGCCGATGACTCTCTTATCGGTGGCGAAAGCTCAGGTGGTTTAACGATTCGTGGTCACATCAAGGGCAAGGATGGCGTTTTTGCTTCAAGCTTACTGGTCGAAATGATCTCCGTTACAGGCAAAAAGCTTTCTGAGCTGCTTAACGAAATTTATGGTAAGTACGGCTATGCCTACACGGCGGAAGGCGATTGCACATTCAAGCCAGCGCAAAAACAAGCTCTGTACGACAAAATCTACGTAGAAAAACAACTGCCTCAATTTGAGTTCGAGATTGATAAAGTGAGCTACGAGGATGGGGCAAAAGTTTACTTTAAAAACGGTGGTTGGGTGATTGCACGTTTCTCTGGAACTGAACCACTACTGCGCATTTTTGCCGAAATGGAAGATAAACAGACAGCGGAATGTGTTCTTCAACAAGTCAAAGAGTTTTTGCAATTGTAATGCTCTCATGACCCATCCTACCCTATAGGTGAAGAACACTTGCCCGGCTTAATCGCCGGGCTTTTTTTGTTGCAACATCTTGGAGTTCTACACCGAAACCGCCGAAATTTCCGCTCTGATATTTTCATGATCTTTGCCAACTTCAATAACACCATCATCATTAACTATTTGAGCCAACGGCTATTGCTCTGTGGTTAAGAAGACTATGATTATCCTCGAAATAGCATTAATCACATGTTTCCGGTGGAAGAACGTACGTTCTGCTTGAGTATTTAAGTGTGAGCTCTCTCTCAGATGTGCATTCTATGTAGTTTGATATTTTTACTTTATCCCTTAACGAGGTATCTACATAATGTCCTATCAGAGCACCAATTAATGCACCAAATAGCATTAACCTTAGAGTTAATCTAGGGAGTTGAATACCTGTAACAATATTGAGTAATGCCATTGGGATAGAAGGAAGGAAAAAACTAAATAATACAAATGACGATGTATTGTTAAGGTATCCCGACACCTTTATTACGGGTTCAATTCCTACACCTTTCACGCTATGAATCAAATCATAAATTCCCAACCCACACCATGCCGAAAACCCTATAAAAAATATTAAAAATGTAAGCTTTTTTAATAAATCTATCATGCTAATCAATTAAAGACTCTACTGTTTCTTTCATAGGTTTGGTGAATTGGTGCTGATTATCCAAGTCAGATATATAGCCCCCGATCTTAAATGCTGAATAAGCAAATAAACCTAATCCAATTGTTGATCTGTGGTTAAGAAGACCATGATTATCCTCAAGATAGCGTTAATCACACGTTTCTGGGGGAAGAACGTACGTTTTGCTTGAGTATTTCAATGCAAACTCTCGTTCAGATGTACATTCGATGTAGCCTTTTTCATCAAGTTCTTTCTTTGTGATTGTTGTCATTGTCCATCCTGCTATAAAGCTAATCAAAACCATTCCAGATAAGATGAACAGAATGATCTTAGGCATCCATCTTAGAGACTTACCAGTGAGAAGAACTACGATCGTGAATGTTGTTACTATCAAAGTGATGCTAAATAATGCGAATAATGAAGCGTTGTTGAGGGCACTATAAATTGTAACGATGCTTTCGTAAGCAGTTAAGGTATTGATTACTTGCAATGAAAAGTAACCAAATATTGATAGAAATGGAGCCAAGAATAAACCAAGGTATAGAAATACCTTGAAGCGGTTAATTTTCATCAATCAATCTCTCAATTTCTTTTTTCATTGGTTCCGTCCAAAAACTAAGTTGGTAAATAGTCGAATTTTCCTCACTTTGGAATCTAACCTCATTTACTGCTTTTAGGAGTCTTTATTGTTGAGATAGAGCAGTTACATC
>NZ_JATABI010000023.1:0-53102 GCF_036533795.1 Vibrio sp. M250220
GTCTGTTGAAGAGCCGTCGCTGGAAGAGCCAGCCATGGCGTTCGATGAGCTTGAGCTGCCGGAATACAGTGAAGAAGACGCATTAGCGGATGCAGAGCTTGAACCTGCACAAGAGCTTGCAGAGCCACAAGCAGAAGATGAAACGTTCGAGTTGGATGACCTAGACTTGCCAGAGTTTGGTGAGGAAGAGGCATTAGCGGACTCAGAACTTGCATCAGAGAAGCTTTATCAATCACCACAAGTGGATGATGAAAACATCGAACTGGACGACTTTGAATTGCCAGAATTTGGCGAGGAAGAAGCGTTAGCTGAGATGAGTGAATCGGACGGTCTGGCAAGCGAAGAACAACTTCAACAGCCTGCTGAAGAGCAAGAGATTGATTCCCTTGAGCGACCAGAATTCGGTGAAGAAGAAGCCATTGCTGATGTTGAACTCGAATCGGAAAGTGTTCATCAAGCTCCGCAAGTAGATGATGAAAACATTGATCTGGATGATTTCGATTTACCTCAGTTTGGTGAGGAAGAAGCGCTTGCTGCACTGAATGTATCGGAAGCGCCAGTGACTGAACCGCCATTTGAAGAGCCTGTTGGCGAGCAAGCGATTGAGTTTGATGCACTTGATTTGCCTGAGTATGGTGAAGAAGAGGCGTTAGCGGATCTGGATTCATCGGCTGAAGATCTCTCAGAGCAGCATGATGACTTTGCACTTGAACCCGTTGAACTGCCAGATCTCGAAGAAATACCAGCAGAAAGCGCTGCGCGTGTTGATGCACAGGATATGGCACATCAGCAGTTTGATGAAAAAGCCTTTGATGAGCTGCTGGCGGAAGATGATCAGCCACACGGTGGATTCTCATTTGACAAGCCGATTGATGCGGTGACTTCTGACAGTGCAGGCATGGATATCGACGCGATGCTTGAAATTGGTGAAGACTGGAATGGTTTTAGTCTTTCTCCAGAGCAGCAGGCTACGATTTCGGACGAAATCCCTGATGATGAAAAAGATATCTGGTCTGTCGACAATACCCTTGAGCAGGCACTGGACGAGGATTGGGAAGATCAACCAGACCTTGACGAGTTTAATCCTCAGGAGCATACATTCCGCACCATCGACGAATTGATGGCGGAAGTCGAGTCAGAAGAGCAGCAAGAGATCGATGACGAACTCAAACTTGATGTTGGTCTACATGATTTTCCTGATGTTATTGGTGATATCGGCGATCACACTGATGTCGATGCGAACTCCGAGGCCGCGGGTAAACTAGATTTAGCCAAAATCTACATCGAAATGAGTGATTCACAGGGCGCAATTAAATTGCTTGAAGAAGCAATAGTTGACGGCAGTGATGAAATTCGACGTGAAGCGAAGAGTTTGATTGATGCGATAAACAATCGCTAATTGGTGAAATGACTAAGGGGGCAGTTTAGCCCCCTTATTTTTTGGTATATACTTCCCGCCCCATTCTTAGGTCAATCAATCCTGTGAGAACATCCCGATGAGAATTGCTTTAGGCATCGAATACAATGGTACTCAATACTATGGCTGGCAGCGCCAAAGAGAAGTGAATAGTGTTCAAGAGAAGTTAGAACACGCATTAAGTATCGTTGCTAACCATCCAATTGAAGTCCAGTGTGCAGGACGGACCGATGCAGGTGTTCATGGGACAGGTCAAGTTGTCCATTTTGATACAACCGCAACACGTAAAATGGTGGCTTGGACAATGGGAGCCAACGCTAACTTACCCGATGATATCGCAGTACGTTGGGCTAAAGAGGTACCGGACGAGTTTCATGCCCGTTTTTCCGCTACAGCACGCCGCTACCGCTATATCATTTTCAACAGCGCACTGCGTCCGGGTATATTGTCTTCGGGTGTGAGCCACTATCACGGTGAGCTTGATGAAAAGAAGATGCATCAAGCCGCACAGTATCTGTTAGGCGAAAACGACTTTACCTCCTTTAGAGCGACACATTGCCAATCTCGCAGCCCATGGCGAAACATGATGCACATTAATGTGTCGCGTCATGGTCAGTATGTTGTTATTGACATCAAAGCGAACGCATTTGTTCATCATATGGTGCGCAATATCACTGGAAGTTTGATTTGTGTTGGTCGAGGAGAGCAGGAGCCGCAGTGGATCGAGTGGTTGCTTGCAGCCAAGGATCGCAAGTTGGCGGGAGCGACGGCGAAAGCGGAAGGTCTGTACCTCGTTGACGTTGATTACCCTGATGGGTTTGAATTACCAAGAGTGCCGATTGGGCCACTATTTTTGCCTGATAATCTGAACTAATTCGTGATAAATTGTCGAATGAATCAGGTCTTTAGTGTGTGAGAAATTGAGTCAGGAAATAGGTACAACCAGTTTTTTGTCTACACTTGGCATTTAATATGCTTTAATCCTCACGCGTAAATTCAGAATTTGTATCCTTCGCATTGAGCGCAGGAGTAGAGAGAAAAGGTCTTCCATGAGTTGGCTTGAAAAGATTTTAGAAAAAAGCAACATTGTTAGTTCACGTAAAGCGTCTATTCCTGAAGGGGTTTGGACCAAATGTACTTCATGTGAGCAGGTGCTTTACCACGCTGAACTAGAGCGTAACCTAGAAGTATGTCCGAAATGTGATCATCACATGCGTATGAGAGCACGTCGTCGCCTTGAAACATTCCTAGACGAAAATAATCGTGTAGAGATTGCTGACGAACTTGAGCCGCAAGATAAACTGAAGTTCAAAGACTCGAAAAAGTATAAAGACCGCATTTCAGCAGCTCAGAAGAGCAGCGGTGAGAAAGACGCGCTGGTTGTAATGAAAGGCGAACTATTAGGTCAGCCTATCGTAGCTTGTGCATTTGACTTCTCATTCATGGGCGGTTCAATGGGTTCAGTGGTTGGTGCTCGTTTTGTTCGTGCAGCTGAAGCGGCAATGGAGAACAACTGTGGTTTAGTTTGTTTTTCTGCCAGTGGCGGCGCGCGCATGCAAGAGGCATTAATGTCTCTAATGCAAATGGCGAAAACCAGTGCTGCGCTAGAGCGTCTGTCAGCGAAAGGTCTTCCATTTGTATCGGTAATGACTGACCCAACTATGGGTGGTGTTTCGGCAAGTTTAGCGATGCTTGGTGATATCAATATTGGTGAGCCAAAAGCATTGATCGGTTTTGCTGGCCGTCGAGTTATCGAGCAAACGGTACGTGAAGACCTACCAGAAGGTTTCCAGCGTAGTGAGTTCCTGCTTGATCATGGTGCAATTGATATGATCGTTGATCGCCGCGAAATGCGTCAGCGTATCGGTGGCTTAATGGCGAAGATGAACAATAAACCATCACCATTGGTGGTTTCTGTTAACGATTCACCAAATGAAGCTGCTTATTCTGTACCAGAAGCGGACGAAAAAGGGTAAAGTAACTCACTAACAAGCAACCACAATTTATTGGTTAAAGTTAGATGAGTCTAAGCCAAATTCCTCAAGCCACATCTCCACTATCGATGTGGCTTGATTATTTATCAAACATTCATACCTCTGCGATCGACCTCGGTCTGGACCGTGTCCAAACTGTTGCCAAAGCAGCAAATCTTACCAAACCTGTACCGACCGTGATTACGGTTGCCGGAACTAACGGCAAGGGATCAACCTGCGCATTGATGGAAGCGATTCTATTAGATGCGGGTTATTCTGTTGGCGTGTATAGCTCTCCACATCTTATTCGTTACAACGAACGCGTTCGTATCAATGGTCAGGATCTATCCGATGAAAAACATGCTCAAGCATTTGATTTCATCGAGAAGCAGCGTGGTGAAGTGAGCTTAAGCCTATTTGAGTATGGGACGCTTGCAGCTTTGCGTCTGTTCCAAACTGAGAAAGTCGATATTGTGTTACTTGAAGTTGGGCTAGGCGGGCGTTTAGACGCCACCAACGTGGTTGATCATGATGTATCGATTATCACCAGCTTGGCCATTGACCATGTAGATTGGCTGGGTGACGACATCAATGTTATCGGTTACGAAAAAGCAGGCATCTATCGCAGCGGAAAGCCCGCTATCTGTGGGCAACCAAAAGCACCTGCAACCGTTGCAGCGCATGCAGATGATATCGGCGCTGAGCTGTATCAGGTTGGGATTCAGTACGACTACCAGGTGACGGATCTAAACACATGGCGCTGGGTACATGGCTCTTATCAGTTAGATGATCTACCAGTACCGGGTTTACCACTACAAAACGCCGCTACAGCACTAATGGCACTTGCAACAGCAAACCTTGAGCTGAGTGATGTAAACATCGTCAATGGTCTGCAAAACGCTCAATTGCCTGGTCGAATGCAAATTCTAAGTGATGAGCCAACCATACTGCTTGATGTAGCGCATAATCCGCATTCGGCACAATATCTCGTTTCTCGTGTTGCAGAGCAATATCAGAATAAGACGATTCACACTGTGGTAGCGATGCTGCATGATAAGGATATTAAAGCGACTCTAGAAGCGTTGATGCCGGTTGCCTCTTATTGGTACCCTGCGTCACTGACGGGGCCTCGTGCTGCTTCGGCGCAGGAGCTATGCCAGTACCTACCAAAGGGGATTGCCTATTTTGATGCGCCAGTTGCAGCATTTGAATCTGCACTGACAAAAGCAAAGGCGCAAGATGTCATCCTAGTTGTGGGCTCTTTCCATACGGTTGGAGAAGTCCTCGAGCATTGGCAGAACAAAGGAGAATAAATGGCAAGCAAGTTTCAAAATCGTCTAGTCGGTACCATCATCTTAGTAGCTGTTGGTGTCATCGTTTTGCCGGATGTACTAGACGGCAAGAAAACCCATTACAAGGAAGAGATAGCGAGTATTCCTCTCAAGCCCGAGTTGGATAGTGAGCTTGAAAGCTTCGAAGTCCTTGATCCTGTTGATGATTCGCAAAGCCTTCCTCAAACCCCTGTCGAGGTCGTCGAAACGGGCTCTGATGGTGTCGCTGAAGATAAGCCGTTACCCGTTGCCGTGAAAGAAATACCTGAGCGCAATGAGTATCAAGATACTGCATGGATTGTTCAGCTTATGGCGCTCAAAAATGCCGACAATGCGAACAACTTGGTTAAGGACCTACAGAAGCGAGGCTACCAAGCGCATACTAAGCCGGAAAATGGTTTTACACGAATTATTATCGGCCCAGATGTGTCTAAGAGTAAATTGGAGCGTCAGATCCTAGAACTGGAAAAAATTACCGGTTCAAAAGGTCAATTGCTCAAATTTAAACCGCTAAACCCATAAGAAAACGTTTGCGTCAGCGTTTTTTCTGTTAAAATGCGCGCGAACTTAAGATGTAAGTACAGAATGAATCCGTTAGATATTGTCATTTTAGGTGTGGTCGGCCTGTCGGCTTTGATCAGTTTAGTGCGTGGTTTCGCTAAAGAAGCACTCTCATTGGTTATTTGGTTTGGCGCTTTTTTTATCGCCAGTCAGTATTACGCCAAGTTGGCGGTGTACTTCACCAATATTCAAGATGAGATGATTCGAAATGGAGCCGCAATTGCAGCCTTGTTTATTGCTACGCTTGTGGTTGGTGCAATCGTTAACTATGTGATTGCCCAGCTAGTACAGAAAACAGGGTTGTCGGGTACAGACAGAGTGTTAGGTGTCGTTTTTGGCGGTCTACGTGGCGTTCTGATTGTGTCAGCAGCACTATTTTTTATGGATGCGTTTACATCGTTTCCAGACTCTGAGTGGTGGAAAGGATCTCAATTGGTGCCGGAATTTAGCCGCGTCATTGCCCCTTTCTTTGAACACTTGCAAGCAACGTCTAGTTTCTTATCTGGCGCGGTATAACGCGCCAGCCATTGTCGAAAATCGAGGGTTAAGACATGTGTGGTATTGTTGGAATCGTGGGCACTACGCCTGTAAACCAGTCTATCTATGATGCATTGACGGTATTGCAGCACCGTGGCCAAGATGCCGCGGGTATTTGTACCATAGAAAGCAATCGTTTTCGTCTGCGTAAGGCGAACGGTTTAGTTAAGGATGTGTTTGAAGCCAAACATATGCAAAGACTGCAAGGTAGCGTGGGTATTGGCCATGTTCGTTATCCAACGGCGGGTAGTTCGAGCGCGTCAGAAGCACAGCCTTTCTACGTGAACTCGCCATTTGGTATCACTCTGGCACACAATGGTAACTTGACCAATGCAGCAGAAATACGTGAGAAATTGTTTGAGAAAGATCGTCGTCATGTGAACACGACTTCCGACTCAGAAGTGTTGCTCAACGTGCTTGCACACGAGATTGATACCGTAAAAGGAAATGTTGCAGCGGAAGACGTGTTCCGTGCAGTGACCAATGTGCACCGAGCTATTCGTGGTGCGTACGCGGTAACAGCAATGATTATCGGTCATGGTATGGTGGCATTTCGTGATCCAAACGGCATTCGCCCTCTATGCCTTGGAAAACGTGAAATCGGTGGTAGTACAGAATACATGGTTGCCTCTGAGTCAGTGGCGTTGGATGCGGTTGGGTTTGACTTCATCCGCGATATCGCACCGGGTGAAGCAATCTATGTTACTTTCGATGGTCAACTTCATACTAAGCAATGTGCTGACAACCCAGTCCTTAACCCATGTATTTTTGAATTTGTTTACTTTGCTCGACCAGATTCGTTTATCGATAAAATCTCGGTATATAGCGCGCGCGTTGAAATGGGTAAGAAATTGGGTGAGCGTATCCGCGATGAATACAGCCATCTGGATATTGATGTGGTTATCCCTATCCCAGAAACTTCTTGTGATATCGCGCTGCAAATCGCACAAGCGATCGACATTCCTTACCGCCAAGGCTTTGTGAAGAACCGTTACGTCGGCCGTACCTTTATCATGCCTGGTCAACAGCAGCGTAAGAAATCTGTGCGTCGTAAGCTCAACGCAATCCGCTCAGAATTTAAAGATAAGAATGTATTGCTGGTTGATGACTCTATCGTACGTGGTACCACATCAGAGCAGATTATCGAGATGGCGCGTGATTCCGGTGCGAAGAAAGTCTTTATGGTTTCAGCGGCACCAGAAATCCGTTTCCCGAATGTTTACGGCATCGATATGCCGAGTGCAAGCGAACTCATCGCGCATGGTCGTGACAACGATTCAATCTGTAAACAGATTGGTGCTGATGAACTGATTTTCCAAACACTGGAGGATCTTGTCGCAGCAGTTGGTATGGGTAACAGCGACATCGCTAAGTTTGAAACGTCAGTATTCAATGGTGAATACGTGACGGGTGATATCGATCAGAACTACCTTGATTTCCTTGAATCACTGCGTGGTGATGATGCAAAGACTCAGCGTGAGATTCAGCTAGATTTAGCGAACCTAGAACTGCATAACGAAGGCGCTTAAGAGGGCGCTACGCCCTATGGGAGAGCTTGAATGTTGCGTAAGCAACTCAAGTTTTCTCGTTCTTTACTCCAAATAAATAAGGGTTGGCGCCAAGCGCCAACCCTTATTTATTGAATTCTTCAAGCGTTTAACTTCTCACACGCATTAGTTGGCTTAACATAAACATCGCGGTAGCGCTGATCACGACAGAAGGGCCTGCTGGAGTGTCGTAGTGCCATGATAGAGTTAGACCAAGTAAAACAGCAATAGAGCCAATCAGTGATGCGAACAAGGCCATCTGTTCTGGTGCTTTGGCAAATCGACGAGCCGTCGCCGCTGGGATGATCAACAGTGAAGTCATGATCAGGGCGCCAACAAACTTCATACCAATTGCGATCACTAAACCGACCATTAACATCAGAATCAAACGCATTAGATCGACGTTGTGTCCCTCGACAGCGGCAAGGTCCTCATTGACGGTGGTTGAGAGCAACGAGCGCCAGAAAAAGCCCAATACAGTAGCAACGACGATAACGCCGAGATAAATATATGCGAGGTCTTGCGCTGTTACCGCTAACAGATCACCAAAGAGATAGCTCATTAAATCAATTCGGACGTTATCCAAGAAACTTACAGCAACCAGACCAAGTGATAACGAACTGTGGGCGAGAATGCCCAGCAAAGTGTCAGTAGCGACTTGCTGCTGACGCTGAAGTGTTACCAACAGGATTGCCAAGGCAAGGCAGCAAACCGTTAAGGCTAAGTAGAGATTGACGTCCAGTAAAAAGCCCAAGGCAAGCCCCATCAACGAGGCGTGAGCGAGCGTGTCACCGAAATAAGCCATGCGACGCCAAACAACAAATGAACCTAGCGGGCCTGCGATCGCTGCGATCCCTAAGCCTGCAAGTATGGAAGGTAGCAAAAACTCAATCATGATGATGGCCGTGTGTATGATGGGAACATTGAGCGCCTTCACCGGCTACGGGTTGACCTGCTAAGTCATGATGATGGTGGTCATGCTGATGGTGATAGAACGCAAGAGATTGTTGCTGGGTATGTCCAAACAGCGCAATATAGCTTGGGTGCTGAGCGATGTCTGCGGGTGCGCCAGAACAGCAAATATGATGATGTAAACAGATAACATCATCGGTTTTTGCCATGACTAGGTGCAGGTCATGGGAGACCATAAACACGGCACAGTTAAAGCGGTGGCGAATAGTATCGATCAAATCATACAAATCGATCTGACCCTGAACATCAACACCTTGGGCTGGTTCGTCGAGAACCAACAAATCAGGTCTTTGTAGCAATGCTCGCGCAAGCAAGACGCGTTGATTCTCTCCGCCAGACAACGAATGCATATTACTCTTCGCCAAATGCTCAGTGCCGACTAATTTAAGGGCATCATTGAGCTCTTGTCGGCTGTACTTGCCAGCCAAACGCAGAAAACGTTCTACGGTAAGTGGTAGGGTGTCATTGAGTTTAAGTTTTTGTGGTACGTAGCCAATTTTGATTCCCTTGGCTTTGGATAAAGTACCGCTATATCGGCGCTGTAGTCCGAGTAAGACTTTTACCAGTGTCGACTTTCCCGCGCCATTAGGTCCGATAAGTGTAGTAATTTCGCCTCTGTTGAGGCGTAGACTTACCTTGTCGAGGACGGTTCGGTCTTCGAATTGAACGCAGATATCAGTAAGTTCGACCAATGTCGGCATGAATGGAACTCATTTGCAATTGTTTATTGTTATAATGTAACATTTGTCATTCCTTTAAACCAGTCTGTAATCTCGCTAGCTATGAAACGTTTTCTAATCGCCTGTACACTTTGGTTTGCAAGCCACTCTGTGGCTAACGCAACACAAGTGTTAACTAGTATTAAACCCATTCAACTGATTGCCATTGAAATCATGCAAAATACCTCATCTCCAGAGGTTATCTTGGCGTCTAATACTTCACCACACGACTATGCTCTGCGTCCGTCAGACGTGAAGCGCATTCGCAATGCTGATGTGATTATTTGGTTCGGAAAAGATCTAGAACCCTTTCTGAGTAAGGTGGTAGAAGGGCAGAGCAATGTCCTCACACTGAGCAAAATTGAAGGTCTAGAACTGAGAGAATATCAAGGTGATCATCATGATCATGATGGTCACGACCACGGCAGTCATGACCCCCATTTTTGGCTGGGTTATAAACCCACGATGCAAGTTGCAAAGGCTATTGCGGATATGTTAGCAGGGATGGATGCTGCTAACGCTCAAGTCTACGCTGATAATCTAAAAGTATTTGAAGACAAACTGGCTGCTCAGCAGCAAGCGATCGAAAAGCAACTTACTCCTATCAAACAGGATGGGTATTTTGTTTTCCACGATGCCTATGGTTACTTTGAACAAGATTTTGCTCTCAATCAGTTGGGGTTTTTTACGGTCAGCCCTGATCGCAAACCGGGTGCCAAAACGTTGATCTCAATTCGTAAAGCATTAGCCAGTGAGCAGGCGAAATGTGTATTTTCTGAACCTCAGTTCACACCCGCAGTGGTAGAGTCTGTGACCAGAGGCAGCAATGCAAAAGTAGGTGTCCTTGATCCCATTGGCAGCGATGTTCAAGCCGTTTCTGGTGGCTACTTTATCTTAAAACAGAACTTGGCGGATAGCTTCAGCCACTGCTTGCAGCGTTAACTTTATCGAAAGCCAAAGAGAGCGATTCTCTTTGGCTTGATTGGCATCTGTGAACTGATTGGAAAAGTCACGAGTTTTTTGCCATACGCGCTTGTTAATCTTGATAAATTTCCGATAATTATTGGCACAAAATAAATCAAAGTTCATGCCTTGTGCTGAACGTCCAATGTTAGCCTATTGATTCTTGCTGCTAGGGATAAGCCAATTGAATAAACTCTCGTCGATACTGTTGCTACTACTGCTGTTTTCGGGAGTTTCGCTAGCATCCAATTTCTCTCCCACGGTTTTCTATCCGTTGCCTATGCAGACTCAGGGAAAAGTGTTTGCGGCGAAACAGCTATTCACAGCTCAAGGCGGAGGGATATGGCTGCAAGATGTGCGCAATCAAATCTTATTTTTTGATGGTCAGGCGATTACCCCTGAGATGGGCTCAGCACTTGACGAGGATACCGAGCAGGTCGCTTTCGTTGACAATGCCTTCTGGACATTTTTTCAGAATGAAATCTATCGCACCGTACCCAATCGAGAAAAAGAGCTGGTATTCAGCTTAACCCCAGGAACCGAAATACTTCGAATTGGTGCCACAAAACGCTACATCTGGTTAGCTGATGAGAGCCACTTTTACACCTACCATGTTGATAGCGGTGAGTTTCAAACCTTTTCGTTGATGCAGTTGTACCAATACAACCAGTCAGCGAAGATCACGATTAATGATGCGGCGTTTATTAAGTCTCGTTGGGTGATTGCGACCAATGCGGGGGTTTACTTGTCGAATGGAGACGTTTACGAACACATATCAAGCTCTGCTAGCTATTACGTAGAGAAGCTGCACTATTCAGAAGTACGCGATGAGCTGGTGATCGGCTCGCTAGACGGCATTTTGATTTTTGATCCTGATCAGCCCCAGCAGCCGATCCAGCGGATTGCAGGGAATCACGTATTAAGTATCGCAGAGACGGCGCAAGAGTACTGGATAGGTACCAAAAATGGGCTGTTTGTCTATGACTTTGTAACAGGTGAAATTCGTCGTTTTGAGCAGGGAGTGTGGGCAGGAAATGGGTTAGCGGGGGAAAAAATTTATTCTCTTCTTAATGACAATGCTGGTGGTATTTGGATTGCGACTGATAGGGGAGTCCGTTATTTCTCCCAATTTTCGGACAATTTTGAGCGTTACCCACACCAATATCTATCGTTCAGTGACAGCAAAGAAAAGGTAACCAAGCTCCTGCGCAGTAAGAGTCGTGATGGTTACTGGATGTTAACCAATAAGAACGTCTATCGTGTTGAGCTTTCTAGCGCAGGGACACGCGACCTACTATATCAAGGCGTTGTCTATGATCTCGAAGAGAGAAATGGCGTCTTATGGCTTGCGACGGATAAAGGCATTGTTTGTATCGATGCAGGAAGTGGAGAGGTCATTGTTGACAACTTACCTCCGTTCCTAAAACAAACGAGTGTTCGCTTCATCGAAATGGGTCGAGACAATACCGTTTGGGGAGCAAGCAGCAACCAGTTGTGGAGCTATAACACCGCTAGTGAGCAATTGATCCAGTTTGGTTCTGAGTGGATGATCGAAAAGTTTCTGCCTGCTCAGCTCACACACATTTATGAGACATCTCAAGGTTATCTGAGCCTAGGTACTGAGCATGGCATCTACCTTCTAAAAGATGGTCAGGTTCGTTTTGTTGGGGAAAGTATTCCCTATGGCGAGGTCATTGATGTTGAGCAAGTCGAGGATAATCAATTATGGGTCGCAGGTCGATATGGCCTGTATCGCTTGAACTTATATAAAGAGCAAGTTCAGCCAATTACAATGGTTGATGGTCATGTAACTCCCAAGTGTTTGTTAAAAACCGAGCAAGGTATTTGGCTCACTTCATCGGGCGGGCTATCAAAATACGCGAACAATGGCAGCTTAATACAGCATTACGGTGAGCCGTTTGGCTTGATCAGCAATGAGTTCCTTCCTGGATTTTGTAGCTACAGCACGGATAGTGAGCGTGTACTTCTGCTTGGCTCACGAACCAGTTTGGTCAAAGTGGACACCAACCAGCTTATCGCCAGCAAGCTGCCGGAAATTCAGGTGGTATTTAGTCAAATCAAGCGCAATCAAAAACTCTATTCGTTGGCGAATACGGAAAGTGATCCGCTCCAGTTGAGTTACAGTGAGTCGGTGTTTTTTCAATTTGGTGTGATGCCGAGAGCCAATGATGTAACGCTTGAATATCGTCTCAATGATGATTCAGATTGGCAGATGCTCGATGGCAGTACCTTAACCATGGAACATATGATGCCCGGAAGCTATCAGTTGGAGGTAAGGGCATTGCATAACGGCACATTACAAAGTCGCAGTGCCCGCTACCAGTTTACGGTGGAACCACCATGGTTTTTGAGCGTGTATGCCATCGTAGGCTATATAGTGCTCGGCATTTTATTGTTGGCATCAACTGCGTATTGGCGTTCAAGAGTGATGTCAAAAGCAAACCGAGCACTAAAAGCTCAGGTCGCACTCAAAACCAATCAAATGCGCCATCAAAGTCGTATCTTGCTCAGTAACAACCAACAGCTACGTAAGCAGTTGCAGGTAAGAAAACTGATTTTTACTCAATCCGTGAGTACGTTAAAAGATAGACTCGAAGCACAGGCAAAAAATGACAACAGCGATCCTCGATTGCTTGCTTTCTTGAATAGAGAATTAGAACTGCTGGTCAATGTGCGCTCGACTAATGGACAAGCGCTTCCAGTTTATAACCTGACACTTATCGTTGAATCGGTGCTGCGCGGCTGGCAAGACGAGTTGCTAAAGGCGGGAGTTACCGTTCAGATTGAGGCGGATACAGATCTGTACGTTAGCGTCGATACGTTTAATCTTGATGAAATCTTTAACTTGTTGTTCGATGGTATTGTTCAGCGTTGCTACCGAAACCAAACAGTGATGATTCAGTTAATGTTGAGGAAAGGTCAGGTGGCATTTTCTATGCTAGACCAAGGCAAAGCGATAGAGGGCAGTAATACCACTTCAACAATGATGCAGAATATTCACTCTCTGGTCGAAAAGAGTGGCGGTAAGTTGGTTATCCACTCTTCTGAGGAGCGTAATCTGCTTGAAATGACGTGGAACGCCAGTGAAGCCTTCGCAGAAAACTCAATCGTTACTGACGATGATATCGAATTTCAGGATAACGATCCTTGGTTTGAAAAGGTCATTCTCCTCGTGAGTACCCACTATGCTGATCCTGATTTCAGCACTTCATCCGCAGCTAAAATGCTGTTCTTATCCGAACGTAGCCTACAGAGACGCTTTAAATCCACTTTAGAAAAAACGTTTACAGAATATCTGACCGAAGTTCGATTGGACAATGCATGCCGTCGCTTACTTGCTGGTGAAAAGGTATCTGATGTCGCTTTTGAATGTGGTTTTAATGACCCTTCTTACTTTAGCCAAAGATTTAAACATCGATTTGGCATGTCTCCAACTCAGTTTATTGAAGAGCAAGAACGCTTTTAAACCATCAGATTAACATTGGTGAAAGTACGAGTAGCTGGTAGTGGTGGAATGCGGGCTAGAAGAAGCCGAAGAAAAAAAATATCGTGGCATAGCCGGGGGACTATACCACGGGTGTCAATGACACCTTCGCTTGCTGCCGGAGTGACGCTTTATGCGTCACCTCTGGAATTCAATGTTGTCTTTGGGATGGCCCCTCGACATGAGTAACTATATCCACTCCGACTTATTTTACTTATAAAATTAACGCCATCTTCCATGATAAAAACGACAGCTTTGTTAAATTATTGTTTATCAATGTTTTATATGCCGTTCGGTATGTGTGGGAAGAATGACTTAAGTCGTGGCGGTGTAGGAAATGGTGAGTTTTGACGAAATTAACGTTAGTTTTTTTGACGTTTTGAACATCGCTATACTTGAAAACATTGATTTCAGACAAGATCTGTTACATGTATGAGAGATAGTATTGAGATCGGTAATAAAAATATTTCTCATTTATATATAGACGGCCTGTTTATGAAACTCTCACAATTACAACAAGGGCAAAAAGCAACCATCAAAGGTTTTTCTGAGCTTTCCAACGACGTAAGAAAAAAGCTGATGGTTATGGGGTTACTTCCTAAGACAGAGATTACCTTAATACGTAAGGCGCCAATGGGTGACCCACTGCAAGTTGAAGTCCGTGGTGTCTCTCTAGCGGTACGCACCAAGATTGCAGACGCAATCGCAGTGGAGGTGGAATGATGGAGTATAAAATCCTAACGGTCGGTAACCCAAATAGCGGAAAAACCACCCTGTTTAATGGATTGACTGGTGCCAAGCAGCAAGTGGGAAACTGGGCGGGTGTAACTGTTGAGAAAAAAACAGGTAAGTATTCCCATTCTAGCGACGATTTTCTTCTCACGGACTTGCCAGGTATATATGCGCTTGATAGTGGTAATGATGGCAACAGTATTGATGAGTCAATTGCGTCTCGCGCGGTTCTAACCCACCCAGCCGACCTGATTATTAACGTCGTTGATGCGACTAGCCTCGAACGTAGTCTGTATATGACATTGCAGCTGCGCGAGTTGGGTCGCCCGATGATTGTTGTGCTAAATAAAATGGATGCGTTAAAGCGTGAACGACAAACGATAGATTTGAAAGCGCTAGAAAAAGTGCTCGGTTGTCCGGTGTTTGCGATTTCTGCCAACAATAAATCACAAGTTCAGTCTCTCAAAGAACGTCTCCATAAAGCGCTCATTCAGGGCGTCGCCCTTGACGAACTTCGTCTTAACTACGGCGAAGCATTTGAAGCGTCCATTGCGAGTCTAGAGCCGATGTTTGCAGACCAAACAGAAGTCTCTGCTCGAGCGTTGGCCATTCGAGCGCTTGAAAACGATCTGTTGGTGCTCAACTCATTACCACAACTTAGCCGCGAGACCATAGTTGCAGAGCAGCGCAAAGCTGAGCTGGATATCGACTTGTTGGTGGCGGACGTAAAATATACGTTTCTTCATCAGCAATGCCAGAAGGTGCGCCGTAGTGAAGGTAAATTAAGTCATAGCTTCACTGAGCGAGTCGACAAGGTTATTTTGAATAAATGGATCGGCGTTCCTTTCTTCTTTGTTGTTATGTACTTAATGTTCATGTTCTCGATCAACATTGGTAGTGCTTTCATTGATTTCTTTGATATTGGCGTTGGCGCACTACTGGTTGATGGTGGGCATTACTTGCTTGATGATCACTTGCCGGTTTGGTTAGTGACGTTGATTGCTGACGGCGTAGGTGGCGGTGTGCAAACCGTAGCGACCTTTGTCCCAGTCATCGCCTGTCTCTATCTGTTCCTCGCTGTGCTAGAGAGCTCGGGCTACATGTCTCGAGCAGCATTCGTACTTGATAAAGTGATGCAAAAAATAGGTTTGCCGGGTAAGGCATTTGTGCCTTTGGTGCTTGGCTTCGGCTGTAATGTACCGTCTATTATGGCAACCCGTACCCTCGATCAGGAACGTGAGCGTAAGCTAGCGGCATCAATGGCGCCGTTTATGTCATGTGGTGCTCGTCTGCCCGTATATGCACTTTTTGCCGCGGCATTCTTCCCTGAAAGCGGTCAAAACGTGGTGTTTTCACTATATCTATTAGGTATTGTCGCGGCAGTTATTACCGGACTTGTGCTTAAAAACACCCTCTACCCAGGTTCGAGTGACAGCTTGGTGATGGAAATGCCTGATTACGAATTGCCAACAATACGTAATGTGGTGATTAAAACGTGGCAGAAGTTGAAGCGTTTCGTTATGGGGGCGGGGAAAACCATCGTGGTTGTTGTCACAATTCTAAGCTTCCTAAACTCAGTTGGTACGGATGGAAGCTTCGGCAACCAAGACAGTGAAAATTCGCTGCTATCTACCGTATCAAAAGTAGTCACGCCAGTCTTTGCGCCAATTGGCATCGAACAAGACAACTGGCCTGCAACCGTTGGTATCATTACTGGCATTTTTGCAAAAGAGGCCGTGGTCGGTACGCTGAACAGCCTATATGCGCCAAGCAATGAAGAAGCGGGTGAATACGACTTGATGGCTAGCCTTGAGGAAGCCGTGATGTCGATTCCCGAAAATCTTGCTGGACTGAGCTTCTCAGACCCATTAGGTATTGAAGTTGGCGATTTGTCTGACAGCAATGCAGTTGCAGAAGAACAAGAGGTGGATGTGTCTATCTTTGGTAACTTAAAAGGACACTTTGTGTCCGGTAATGCAGCGTTTGCTTATCTTATCTTTATCCTGCTTTACACTCCATGTGTTGCTGCCATGGGCGCATACGTTCGTGAGTTTGGGGTGAAGTATGCTCGTTTTATTGCTGTTTGGACCATGGGACTTGCTTATGGTAGCGCTGCTCTTTATTACCAAGTGACACACTTTAGCGATCATCCGGTCATGAGCGCAGCATGGATCTCAGCGATTATTTTGGCTGGCTTTGTTACCTACCGAGCGCTAAAAGTTGTGGGTAAGAAGCAAGTACAACAGTTAGAGGTGCAAATTGCATGATACTGGCAGAGTTAAAGCAGTTTATTGATCAGCAGGGCAGTGTCTCCCAACACGAACTGGCAAAAAAGTTCGGATTAAGTAAAGATGGTGTTGACGCCATGCTATCTGTTTGGATTCGTAAAGGGGTGATTTCTCGCCTTGTTGATACTAACGCGGCGAAGCATGTTATGAGGGTTAGGTATACGAAAGTGGATCCTAATGCGCTCGCTTTGACTGTGACCATGTAGACGATACTGAGTGACAATAAAAAACCGTTCATAGCGAACGGTTTTTTTGTATTCGAAACGATTTGAACGTTTAACCGCGCTGGAACAAGCTACTTAGTGATAATACATTGCCGATGCGTGTTTGCAGATCTGCTTGCTCTTCTTCGCTGCGAAACTGACCAGAAGTGTTCCCCCAAAGCGGGCCAGGCCAAGCAACATCCTCTTTAAAACGGGCGATATGATGGATATGCAGTTGAGGTACTATGTTTCCCAATGCACCCAAGTTGAGTTTATCCGGCTGAAACGTTGCCTCCAAAGCTTGGCTAACGGCTTGAGATTCTAATAGAAACTGCTGTTGTTCTTGCATCGGGAGGTGATGCAGTTCTTTGAGATGGGCGCGTTTAGGCACCAAAATAACCCAAGGTACGGCATTGTCGCGATGTAAAAGTGCCACACACAGAGGAAAGTGACCAATGACTGTGGTGTCCTTTGCCAGTTGAGGATGAAGTTCGAAGCTCATTGTTATTGTCCGATATTGTGTTAACGACATCAGTATACGTCAGATAAAACAAAAGGTTGACGCTTTCACGTCAACCTTTCAAATTTATTCGAAACTCGAAACTCGAAACTCGAAACTCGAAACTCGAAACTCGAAACTCGAAACTCTTACATACGTTCTAGAGTTTCGATACCTAGTAGCGATAGACCTTGCTTAATTGTCTTAGCCGTTAATGCGGCTAGCTTCAGACGGCTCTGTTTAACAGATTCGTCTTCAGTGTTAAGAATTGGACATGCCTCGTAGAAACTAGAGAACTGACCCGCTAGTTCGAACAGGTAGCTACACATGATATGTGGTTGACCTTCTCGAGCAACTGACTGCACCGCTTCATCAAACTGAAGGAGTTTCGCGATCAGGGCTTTCTCTTTCTCGTCGGTGACTTTGATTTCGCCGCCTAGGTCATCCATAGAGATGCCTGCTTTAGCGAAGATCGAAGATACACGAGTGTAAGCATATTGCATGTAAGGCGCAGTGTTGCCTTCAAACGCTAGCATGTTGTCCCAGTCAAACACGTAGTCTGTAGTACGGTGCTTAGAAAGGTCTGCATACTTAACAGCCGCCATTGCAACAGTCGTAGAAATTTTTTGCTTCTCTTCTTCTGCTAGGTCAGGGTTTTTCGATTCAATCAGGTTCGCTGCACGCTCTTCTGCTTCATCAAGGAGGTCAGCAAGGCGAACAGTACCACCGGCACGAGTCTTAAATGGCTTACCATCTTTACCCAGCATCATGCCAAACGCGTGGTGCTCTAGAGTGACCTCTTCAGGTACGTAACCGGCTTTGCGAACGATCGTCCAAGCTTGCATTAGGTGTTGATGCTGACGAGAGTCGATGAAGTAAAGCACGCGGTCCGCACCAAGCTCTTCGTAGCGGTATTTAGCACATGCAATGTCGGTAGTGGTATATAGGAAGCCGCCATCGCGTTTTTGGATGATAACGCCCATTGGGTCGCCATCTTTGTTTTTGTACTCTTCTAGGAATACAACTTGTGCGCCGTCATCTTCGACAGCCAAACCTTTTTCTTTTAGGTCTGCAACGATGCCAGGAAGCATGTCGTTGTACATACTTTCACCCATTACGTCATCACGAGTCAGTGATACGTTTAGGCGGTCGTAGTTACGCTGGTTCTGAATCATTGTGATATCAACCAGTTTCTTCCACATTTCGCCGCAGAATTCATCACCACTTTGTAGTTTAACTACGTAGTTACGAGCCTTAACTGCGAACTCTTCGTCTTCATCGTACAGTTTCTTAGATTCACGGTAGAACGCTTCTAGGTCAGCAAGTTCCATTGACACTTCGCCCGCGTCTTTCTGAACACGCTCAAGGTTAGCGATAAGCATACCGAACTGAGTACCCCAGTCACCGATATGGTTAGCGCGAATAACTTTGTGACCTAGGAATTCTAGTGTACGAACAACAGCATCACCGATGATGGTTGAACGTAGGTGGCCAACGTGCATCTCTTTAGCAACGTTAGGCGCAGAGTAGTCGGCAACAATAGTCTGTTGCGCTTCAGCAGCAACACCAAGACGGCTATCCGCTAGTGCTGCGTCAGCTTGCTTAGCCAGAAAATCTTCGCTTAGGAAAATGTTAATAAAACCAGGACCAGCGATTTCAGTCTTGCTCGCGATACCTTCAAGATCCAGAACATCCAATACTTTCTGTGCAAACTCGCGTGGGTTAGTACCAAGTTTTTTTGCAACGCCCATTACGCCGTTTGCTTGGTAATCACCAAACTGAGGTTTTGCAGATTGGCGAACAGCCGCAGGACTTCCTGCAGGTGCGCCAGCGGCTTCAAGAGCCTGAGATACTTTGTCATTAATAAGTGCTTGGATATTCACACGCGCTTCCTTCAATTCTGGGAATTGGTTGGCTATGCATTCTTAGTTATCCGGATGTTTAACGCACAATCACTGGATAATATCCACTGAGTGGAATGAATGCATATCTCGATCTAGTTCATAAATTTGGCGCACATAATACCAACTTTATTGCTGCGCTTATAGGGAGTGAACTGGGAAATTTTCTACTTTTCCTGACGATCTTGTTAGTATTGGGGGAAAATCAACGCATTGGATACCCAAAAATGTCACAGCAGCTGAAAAACGCGCAATTAATGCCTGCGCAGATGAAACTGAACCTCGAAAAATTTATGCATAAAATTCAGAGTTTAAGCGATATCTTGCATATAAATCTTGCGCCTTTCCAAGCGGATCATATCGCGTTACGTATTAACGACCGCGAGTTAGCCGAATTAGCACATCAAGAGTGGCAAAAAGAGGGAAAAGTTATCTCTGAAGCTGAGATTAATGGTCGTCCGATCATCGTGATTCAGTTTGATACACCTGTGAAAGGTTTAGATTGGACGATTGAGTGTTTGGAACTGCCATATCCTGCTGAGGGTAAGACGTATCCTGAGCAGAGCTGGGAACATGTAGAGTTTGTGATTCCGTCACAAGCAACGACAGCGGAAGAGTACTTAGCCGATATTCAGCAACAATTTCCTCAACTAAGTCTTGCTTGGGACAGCCTTGCAGATAAGGGCGTGAAAGTGAAACTCTCAAGCCCGAAAGGCGAGGGGGAGCGCTTAAATAACCCAACAGTAGCATTCAAATATCAAGGGGTGTGCATCAAGTTACACCCGCATTCATTAAAGAGCATTGTTGAGTCTGAACAATCAGCCTAACTCGACATCTTTAGGCCTGAGTTGAAACTCTTCGATCGAACCAATCTCTAGGCCTAAGTCTAGCTTCTCGGACTCATGATGCGCATTACCTTGTGTGTGCATTATGAGCCTATTTGCGGTTCTTGGTTTGAGTTCATTGACCACGAACCGAATCATGTCTGTTCTGGTTAGTCTCTTCAACTCATCAAGGACTAAGTCTCTTTGATTGAATTCAATATCTTTATTGCCAATCGCTACCCATAGTCGCTGAGCGCGACCGCGCAGTGTTGTGTCAGGCATAGCTATCTGGTTCCATAAGCCTCGCTTGCTGCTATGCCATTGATATTCATTGAGTTCTAACAACACCATGTAAAATGCATTGAGGAACTCATCAATGGAACGAATCAGTTCCGCAGGCGCTGCATTGGGTGATTGCACATATAGCGCGATACCTGGATGGCGATTAAGTGGCAGGTTGCCCGTCCCAACCATATATCCTAGCTGCTGCTTCGTGCGAATTTCATGGAAGAAGGTCGCAGACATCAAGTGATTTGCAAGTGAATAAAGTGCAATGCTGCGAGGGCTGGTGTCGTCGCATTGGTAGTAAAGAACGGTGGCTGAATCCTCTTGGTCACAAAACACTTCTCGTTGGAATGAGCCATTCTTGCCTAACATGACCAATGGTCTCAGCGCTTCTTCATACTGCTGATTTTGGACTCTCAAAGCATCTTTTAACGTCGTACCGAGGGACAAAGCGTCTGCCTTGGTCCAATCCCCATAGACAAACATTTCAACATGCAGCTCAGCCAGAATCGAATCAACGAAACTAGACAGTTCATCGACATTGATGGTTTCCAACGCTTCTACCAGAACAGCATAGGGGGGATTGTTTGGCTGCAAAATGCCAGTTAATGCATTGAATAGTTGCGATATAGGGCGATCTTGAGCCGAATTTAACCAGTTTCTTAAAAGCTGTTGTTTTATGTTGTCAAAGCGAGTTTCGCTAAAGTCCCGTTGAGCGAAGCGACTGAGGATCAATCTCATCAATTCAGGCTGCTTTTGACTAAAACCAGAAATGGTGAGTGTTACGCCACCTTGATGGGCATACATGTTGTAGCCCATACCCGCGATCTCAGCTTGGTATGTGTTGGTTGCTAGGCTATCGAGGAACATCTCGACGCAAAGGCGCGTTTTAACAATGTTACGTGGATTGGCGACCGCATGAGGGCTGTCTATCGCAATGTAGATGACCCCTTTAGGCACACGAAATTCCGTGTCTTGCAGGTGCCAGAGTTTGAACCCGGGTAGCTCTTCCAGCACCTGTGGCGTTTCGTGCGGTGTCTCTAACGGCTTCGGATCTAAATCAAAGCAAATAAATGGGTTTTTATCCGGTAGAGCAAAGCTTAGGCTGCTGTTTTCTCTGAAAAACGCTTTTTGTTCGGCTGAGAGTGGCGTAACACCGTAGGGCGTAAAATACCATTTTGCTCTATTTGGGTAGTCATAACCCTTTGCGACGAGAGTCGCTCGTAAATTCTCAGGCGTAAAATAGTCAAACAGTGAGGTCAGAAGCTCAGGATCATAGTGATTCATCATGAAGTCACCATAGATCACATCCTGCTCACGATAGTGCTGCATGTTTATCACTAAATGGCTGACTAAATCGAGCGGTCGAGTCGGTTCTTGGAAACGGAAGGCGGACTCAAGAACGGCCTGTTTCTCAAGGTAGCGCCACTCTGCCATCCCATGTTCCTTAATCAGTGCAAGGTAACTGAATACCGCTTGGATAATGTCGTCGGTATGATCGAGTCCTTTTGGCGTTAACGCACAACTCACTGAAAACTCGCGATAGTTACTACCACTGGTACCGCCACCGGCTGATAAAGAGGTAATCCAACCTTGCTCTTTGAGAGCCATCATTAGGCTACCACTGCCTTCGTAACCCAATAAATGGGCGAAATAGGAGAGGGGTTTAGATTGGTAATACTGATCCATGCTTGGCATTGGGAACGTCAGTATGAGTTTGCGTATCTCTTTTATCGGTTCAATGTGAACCAAGATGCCCGTCGAATCCTCTTGGCAATAAGGAGCGGTAATCTCTTTATTGACGAGTTTATGATTCGGAATGGCTGTGAATTTTTCAATACACCAAGATTCGAGTTGGTCGAGACCTTGAGGCCCCGTGATGGCTAGCGTCATCAAATCGGCTGAATACTGCTCGAAATGAAAAGCGACGATCTCATCTCGAATTGATTTGCCCTCTCTATCCCCCAGAGTTTCGAGGTTACCCACCGAAAATTTACTAAAGGGATGCTCGGGATTGACCAACTCCTTTTGAACTTGATAAAGACGGCGAGAATCGTCATTTAACTTGAGTTTGTACTCTGATTCAACGGCTTGGCGCTCTTTGTCCAAGGCTTCCGGATTAAATAGCGGGGCGGTAAAAAATTGACTGAACCTATCGAGACTGGTTGCAAAGGCATTGGGTGAAACGTCAAAAAAGAAACACGTATGTTCCGTTCCCGTCCAAGCATTGTTGCTGCCGCCATGCTGGTTAATATAACTTTGGAATTCGCCAACTTTCGGGTATTTTTCTGTGCCGAGAAATAGCATGTGTTCGAGATAATGCGCCAACCCTTCTCGTTCGACGGGGTCGTCGAAGTGACCAACATTGACTGCTAATGCCGCTGCGGATTTCTGCGCACAGTTATCGTGGATCAATAATACTCGAATGCCATTAGTCAGAGTTAAGTAACGGTATTGATTGGTATCATTTGGACTAATGTGCACGATACATTCTCCGGAAATTAAGCGATGCTACTATGAGCGATAGGGTAATTATGACTCGGATACCGCTGACTGCAAACTATCTGTTTGAGAAATATGAGCAAAATGAGTGATAGAAATAGAATGATCTGACTTTAAAGAGTGTTAAGAAAGTCAGAGTCTTTCATCTTGGAGTTGATATAATTATTCATAGCTCAACAAACTATCGTGGCTAAGAAACATCGTCACACAATAATAAATCAAGCTGCCATACAAGCAGCCACATAACAATAACCGCATCGATGTGTAATGCGGGGATAGCATTAGGAATAAGCCATGAAAATTTTCATTATGCGTCATGGAGAAGCGGAACATTTTGCTGAAAGTGATGAGCAACGAGAGCTGACGGAGCGCGGCAGAAGTGCATCTCTAGCGGTAGCCCGAGTCTGTGCGGATAAAGGTTTTGCTCACTTTGATCGAGTACTTGTAAGCCCTTACATTAGAGCGCAGCAAACTTGGCAAGAAATCTCAGCTTGCTTCACAACTGATCATGTAGAAACATGCCCAGACATCACCCCTTACGGTGATTCTGAACAGGTAGCCGATTACGTTGCTGCATTGGTTGAACTAGACAAATTGGAGAGTGTTCTGATTGTTTCGCACCTTCCTCTCGTTGGTTATCTAACCGCTGAGTTTGTTACGGATATGATTCCGCCAATGTTTCCGACATCGGGTCTCGTGTCTATTGACTACTCGCCGCAGAAATTAACTGGCGAGTTGACGTTTAATATCCACCCATAGTTCAGTTCGTTTGTGGCGTACTACAGCCCAGTTTTTTTGAATTTGGTCGTTGTGTATGCCTAACGTCTCTTCGCGTCAACCTTGTAGGTGTTTCGTTGCCCATTCCTCAGCCATAAATTTGACAGGATTAATGGACTGGATATTGCATAGTCAAACCAAATTGTTCTTTTTATCTAATATTGTAGCTACCTAACTATGAAGTTTTCCCTGCCGTTTGCTGACAAGCTGCCTTCGATTCCACAACGTGCTATGCCAGCGATTGGCGCACCAGTCATGGTTTTGTCTACGTTGGCGATGGTTATATTGCCAATTCCTGCCTTCCTGCTCGACTTGTTTTTCACATTCAACATCGCGTTGGCCATGGTGGTACTACTGGTGACGGTTTACACCCGCAGACCGCTCGATTTTGCTGCTTTTCCTACCGTACTGCTGATTGCAACCCTCTTGAGGCTTGCTCTTAACGTAGCTTCAACTCGTGTTGTTCTACTCTATGGTCACGAAGGTGCTGGCGCCGCAGGTAGCGTCATTGAAGCGTTTGGTAGTGTCGTTATCGGTGGTAACTATGCGGTCGGTTTGGTGGTGTTCCTCATTTTGATGATCATTAACTTTATGGTTGTTACTAAAGGTGCGGGACGTATTTCAGAAGTTAGTGCTCGCTTTACCTTGGACGCGTTACCGGGTAAACAAATGGCAATCGACGCCGATCTTAATGCAGGCCTGATTGACCAAGACCAAGCAAGAACAAGACGTCAGGAAGTCACCAAAGAAGCAGACTTCTATGGTTCGATGGACGGTGCGTCAAAATTTGTTAAAGGTGATGCGATAGCGGGTATCTTGATCTTATTCATCAACATCATCGGCGGTTTGTCGATTGGTATGGTGCAATACGGACTTGGCTTTGGCGAAGCGATAGAAATCTATACGCTACTGACGATCGGTGATGGTTTGGTTGCTCAAATACCGTCGCTATTGCTCTCTATCGGAGCGGCGATTATGGTGACGCGCCAAAATACCGATGAAGACATGGGCCAACAGGTCGTGTTCCAGATGTTCGACAACCCTAAAGCACTAATGATCACCGCTGGTATTCTTGGTGTGATGGGGATTGTACCGGGAATGCCGCACTTTGCTTTCCTGTTATTGGCATCGTTGGCTGCGGGCGGCGCATACTGGATTAATTACAAGCAGAAACGCGCTGCGGAAAAAACATCACTTCCAACCACGACCGAACAAGACTCGCCAACGCCTAAGGAACTGTCATGGGATGACGTTCAGCCCGTCGATATTGTTGGGCTTGAAGTCGGCTATCGTTTGATCCCGCTTGTTGACCGAGACCAAGGTGGTGAGCTGTTAGAACGAGTTAAAGGGGTAAGAAAAAAACTCTCTCAAGATTTTGGTTTCTTAATCCCAGCAGTACATATTCGTGACAACCTTGAGCTGACACCGAACAGCTATCGAATTACCCTTATGGGTGTCGCGGTAGGTGAAGCAGAAATCAGACCGGATATGGAACTGGCAATCAACCCTGGCCAAGTTTATGGAATGATTGACGGAGAGCCGACGATTGACCCAGCGTTCGGCCTCGAAGCGGTTTGGATTCGTGAAGAGCAACGAGAGCATGCACAGGCGCTCGGATATACCGTTGTCGATTCGTCAACCGTACTGGCGACTCACTTGAGTCAACTACTCACCAATAATGCATCTCAGCTCATTGGTCACGAAGAAGTGCAGAATCTTCTCGAAATGCTCGGACGCAGCACGCCTAAGCTGGTGGAGAGTTTTGTACCAGACCAGCTTCAATTGGGTGTTGTCGTAAAAGTGCTGCAAAATCTACTCAATGAGGCGGTACCGATCAGGGACATCCGAACCATAGTTCAAACCTTGTCCGAATACTCAAGTAAGAGTCAAGAACCTGACATCCTGACCGCTGCTGTTCGTATTGCGCTTAAGCGACTAATTGTTCAGGAAATCAATGGCATAGAGCCAGAGTTGCCCGTAATTACCCTTATTCCTGAGCTGGAACAACTCTTGCATCAGACCATGCAGGCGTCTGGAGGAGAATCCGCAGGAATTGAGCCAGGTCTCGCAGAACGACTACAATCTTCTTTAAGTCATGCAACACAAGAGCAAGAACTTAAAGGCGAGCCAGCAGTCCTTCTGACATCAGGTGTACTACGCTCTACATTAGCCAAATTTGTCAAAAATACGATTCCTTCGTTAAGAGTACTCTCTTATCAAGAAATCCCTGACGAGAAACAAATTCGCATTGTTCAAGCTGTCGGCAACTAGTTCTAATGCGTTGATATACGGAATATAATTTGAAAATTAAACGATTTTTTGCCAAAGACATGCGCACAGCCCTGCTCCAAGTCAAAGGAGAACTTGGTGATGATGCGGTAATCATGTCGAACAAAAAAGTCGCGGGTGGAGTAGAAATCGTCGCCGCGGTTGATGGCGATGGAGCGAATCGTTCTAGTAACAGCTACAACTCGAATCCACGGCATACACCCGTTCGTCAGGCTCCGGCGAGTTTGCCTGCTTCGAATAGAACGTTAGATGAAGACCGAGTCAGCCTCCAATCGCAAGCAGATTCTGGTCGATCCATGACCAAGCGTTTTGCTAGCATGCTAAAACAATACAGCAATGGTAAATCGGCAACGGATGGTCGTGATGAGGAGAGCAATCCAGACTCCCTATCGGCGCTGCTACAACGTCAAAATGCAGCGCGTTATGGTGATCGCGAAAATGTTCAAATTCAGCAAGATTCGCCTTTAGCAAGATTGATTGCTGAAGACCGCAGAATTCAAAAGCCAGCGGCAAAGCTCGATCCAACTCGTTATGAGCGTTCCCGACAGCCTGAAAGCGTCGTCGCCAACGAAGACCTAGAAGAGATGAAAGAAGAGATGACCTCTATTCGTCGTCTTTTAGAACATCAGGTTTCGGGACTTATGTGGCAAGAGGTCGAACGTAGAGAACCTTTGCGTGCTATGTTGATCAAACGTCTTGAACGCATGGGCGTGTCATCTGATCTTGCTGACCAGTTAGCTTGCTATATCCCAGAAGATACGCCACCAACCAAGGCATGGAAGGCGTTACTGGGGCTAGTGTCCGATCAAATTCCTATTGCTAAGCAAGATATCCTTAAACGAGGAGGCGTTGTTGCTCTGTTAGGTCCAACAGGTGTCGGCAAAACAACCACAGTGGCCAAGCTAGCTGCGCGAGCCGCGATGGAATACGGCGCAGATAACGTTGCGTTGGTTTCAACGGATACTTACCGTATTGGTGCGCATGAGCAACTTGCGATTTATGGAAGAATTATGGGATGTCCAGTAAAAGTCGCTAAAGATTCCAAAGAGTTAGCCGATGTAATATATCAGTTAAGAAATCGTCGCCTAATTCTTGTTGATACGGCGGGTATGGGTCAGCGTGATGTAAGACTGTCGGAACAATTAGACACCTTGATGCATGAGAGTGGAGAGATGATCCACAGCTACCTAGTTTTACCTGCTACTGCACAGCGAAAAGTACTGCAGGAAACGATTGATCACTTTAAACGTATCCCGTTGTCTGGATGCATTATGACTAAGCTAGATGAGTCACTGAGTTTAGGTGAGTTTGTCAGTGTCACAGTGCAAAACGCGCTGCCAGTGGCTTATATCGCGAATGGACAACGAGTGCCTGAAGACATTGTTATAGCGCAACCAAAATATATGGTCGCTAAAGCAAATGAATTACTTGAGAAGTCGACAGATGATGAACCTCACTACTGGAATAGTGAAGCGGAGAGGTTCTAGGCGGCGGACGATTATGACGAAGAATATGATACAAGACCAAGCTAGCGGATTGCGCCGTTTAACGCAGCCTTCTTTAACAAAGGTCATTTCAGTGACGGGTGGTAAAGGCGGTGTTGGTAAATCAAATGTAACGTTGGGAATGGCTATTTCGATGGCTCGCCAAGGTAAGAAAGTCATGGTACTCGATGCGGACCTTGGTCTGGCTAATGTCGACGTAATGCTTGGCATTCGACCTAAGAAAAACCTTGGCCACGTTCTTGCTGGTGAATGCGAACTCAAAGATGCGATTGTAGAAGGACCGCATGGAATTAAAATTATTCCAGCAACCTCCGGTACCCAATCGATGACAGAGTTGTCGCACGCACAACATATTGGACTGATCCGAGCATTTGGTAGCTTGGAAGATGAAATGGACGTGCTACTAATTGACACCGCAGCAGGTATTTCCGATATGGTTGTCAGCTTTTCTCGTGCAGCGCAAGATGTGGTTGTGGTTGTTTGTGATGAACCCACATCGATCACTGATGCTTATGCTTTAATTAAACTATTGAGCAAAGACCATCAGGTACAACGATTTAAAATTGTTGCAAATATGGTCAGAAGCTACCGAGAAGGAAGAGAATTGTTCGCAAAGTTGACCTTGGTCACAGAGCGATTCTTGAATGTGAGCCTTGAGCTCGTAGCATGTATTCCGTTGGATGATAAAGTTAGACAAGCAGTGAAAAAGCAAAAGATTGTTGTCGACGCATTTCCAAGATCTCCAGCGGCATTAGCAATCGGCTCATTGGCAAGCAAAGCACTAACTTGGCCAATTCCGAAAACACCGAGTGGACATCTTGAGTTTTTTGTCGAACGCTTACTGAATAGACCAGAGATGTTAGAGGAACCATTTGGTGAATAAGGCGTTGACCTATGAACAGTACGCAAACCAAAACAGTCAGCGGGTATTTTTAGAGAAATACTCGGTGTTGGTGAAACGTATTGCTCATCATTTGCTAGGGCGATTACCGCCAAGTGTGCAGGTAGAAGACCTTATTCAAGCGGGTATGATCGGATTGCTCGAAGCCCAGAAAAACTACGACGGTAGTAAAGGGGCGAGCTTTGAAACTTATGCGGGTATCCGAATTCGCGGTGCGATGCTCGACGATATTCGCCGTGGAGACTGGGTTCCTCGGTCAGTGCATAAGCACAACCGAGAAGTAAGCCAAGCCATTGCAGAGTTAGAAGGGCAATTAAACCGTGACCCCAGCGATACAGAAGTCGCTCAGCACATGGGCATTAGCCTAGAGCAATACCATACGATATTAACGGATATTAACTGTTCACGTTTGGTCGGGATTGAAGACCTTGGAGTTTCAGAAGACGTCATTACTTCCGATGATAGTGACGAAGAGAATGCACCTTTTCAGGGTGTCGCTGATGAATATTTCCGCAAGGCCTTGATAGACTCGATTAAATCTCTACCAGAGAGAGAAGCTTTAGTACTTTCGCTTTATTACGATGAAGAGTTAAACTTAAAAGAGATCGGTGAAGTAATTGGTGTTAGCGAGTCACGCGTTAGCCAAATACTAAGCCAATCAATGCAGCGTCTACGCACAAAGTTGAGTGCATGGACAAATAATGAGTAAAAATCACTGATCTCGAACTCAGTGGAGGCAATTTTGAATAAAAACATGAAGATCCTTATTGTTGATGACTTCTCAACAATGCGCCGTATCGTTAAGAACCTACTTCGTGATTTGGGTTTCAATAATACCCAAGAAGCGGATGACGGCTTAACGGCGTTACCTATGTTAAAAAAAGGTGAGTTCGACTTTGTCGTGACAGACTGGAATATGCCAGGTATGCAAGGTATTGACCTTCTAAAGCATATTCGAGCTGACGATGAGCTAAAACACTTACCAGTGTTGATGATCACGGCGGAAGCTAAACGTGAGCAAATCATTGAAGCTGCTCAAGCGGGCGTTAACGGCTACATCGTTAAACCGTTTACTGCTGCTACATTAAAAGAAAAACTAGATAAGATTTTTGAGCGCTTATAGTCAAGGTATTGACTGAATAGCGTGAAAGGCCAATTCAGAATGATTTCATTAGAACAGGCAAAGCAGCTCGTCGAGCTATTAGAAGATGGTCAACAACAAGAAGCGGATCTTCTTGTTAAAGGCATATACGAAAACATCTCAAATCCGATGCTACAAGAAATTGGGGAATTGACTCGTGACTTACATGAGTCAATTAAACACTTTAGCGTTGATGAGCGAATGAGCGAGATCGCCAATGACGAAATCCCAGATGCAAGGGATCGCCTCCAATACGTCATTGATAAGACCGAAGTTGCCGCGAATAAAACCATGGATGCAGTAGACCGTTGTCTACCCATCGCGGACAACCTGCATAATGGGCTTCTGCAAGTTCGTCCTCAATGGAATGAACTTATGCATGGTCGAATAGAGCTCGCCGAATTTAAAGCTCTGTGTCACCGAATCGACGACCTGTTAGGGGAAGTGGAAGGTGATAGCTCTGAACTTAGGGGACAGCTAACAGAGATTCTAATGGCTCAAGACTTTCAAGATCTAACCGGGCAGATCATTCGACGTGTGATTACCTTAGTCAACGAAGTTGAAGGTAGATTAGTCGAAATCCTGACTGCGTTTGGTTCTAGTCAGTTGGAACAAAGTGCACATAACAAGAACAAAGCATCGACAGACCCTGAGGGACCTATCCTTAATCCTCAAGAAAGGGATGATGCGGTTTCATCACAAGACGAAGTCGACGACTTACTCTCAAGTCTTGGGTTTTAGAGGTAACATATGAGCTACGATTTAGACGAAGACATTCTTCAGGACTTTTTAGTCGAAGCGGGAGAAATTCTAGAACTACTCTCAGAGCAGTTGGTTGAACTAGAAAATAATCCTGAAGATAAAGATCTATTAAATGCCATTTTCCGTGGTTTCCATACTGTTAAAGGTGGTGCCGGGTTCCTGTCGTTGACTGAACTCGTTGATACTTGTCACGGTGCAGAAAACGTGTTCGATATCCTGCGTAATGGCCAGCGTCACGTTGATGCTAGCCTTATGGATACAATGCTTAAAGCGCTGGATACGGTCAATGAACAGTTCCGAGCTGTACAAGATAGAGAACCGTTGCCACGTGCAGAACAAGATCTGTTGGATGAATTGCATCGCTTAAGCAAGCCTGCATCCGCTGATGAAGCAGTCTCCGCTCCCCCTGTTATTGAAGAAACCGTTCAAGCCGAGCCTGTTATCCCTGAGCCCGTCATTGAAACATCGGCACCTAAAGCTGACGTCTCTGCGGGATCTATTGATGAAATTACTCAAGACGAATTCGAAAGACTGCTAGATGAGCTTCACGGTGCAGGAAGTGCTCCTGGCACATCTGCCAGCAAACCAGCCGCACCAGCGACGCCACCTCCTGCGGTGAGTGCAGATATGAGTGGTGATATCACCGATGATGAATTTGAGAAACTGCTCGATGAATTACACGGTGTAGGTAAAGCGCCAGGAGAGAGTGAAGCTCCGACCCCGCCGCCTGCGCCAGCAGCCCCATCTATGGCTGGCGATAGCGATCTAATGACTGATGAAGAGTTTGAGAGACTTCTTGACGATCTTCATGGTTCAGGCAAAGGCCCGTCAATTGAAGAGCTAGATGCGGCGACTAAGCCTGCTGCCGCTAACCCTGCACCGGCTGCCCCTGTCAAACCAGCTGCGGCGCCACAACCAGCGGTAGCGACTGCGCCAAAAGAACAACCTAAACCGCCAACGAAGAAAGAAGCCCCAGTTCCGGCGACTCAAGCTAAAAAGCCTCAGGCAGAAGCGACCGTCCGTGTTGATACCTCGACACTAGACATCATCATGAACATGGTGGGTGAATTGGTATTGGTACGTAACCGACTGCTCAGCTTAGGCTTGAATAGCAACGACGAAGAGATGTCTAAAGCGGTAGCAAACCTAGACGTAGTGACTGCTGACCTGCAGGGCGCGGTCATGAAAACGCGTATGCAGCCAATCAAAAAAGTATTTGGCCGTTTTCCACGCGTTGTCCGCGACTTAGCACGTAGCTTGAACAAAGACATCACGTTAGAGATGCGTGGAGAAGAGACAGATCTTGATAAAAACCTTGTTGAAGCGCTAGCGGACCCATTGATTCACTTGGTGAGAAACTCAGTTGACCACGGCATTGAAATGCCAGAAGCGCGCGTTGCTTCAGGAAAACCAAGAACAGGTAAAGTGATCCTATCTGCATCTCAAGAAGGTGACCATATTGAACTGGCTATCGTTGACGATGGTAGTGGTATGGACCCTGATAAACTTCGTGGCATCGCCGTTAAACGCGGAATGATGGACGAAGACGCAGCATCACGATTGACGGATAAAGAGTGTTTCAACCTCATCTTTATGCCTGGTTTCTCGAGTAAGGAGCAAATCTCCGATATCTCGGGTCGTGGTGTAGGTATGGACGTAGTGAAAACGGCGATCAATACCCTCAATGGCTCTATCGATATTGACTCAGAAATGGGCAAAGGCACCAAGATCACTATCAAGGTACCGTTAACACTGGCGATTCTACCAACTCTAATGGTAGGCGTTGCGGGTCACCCGTTTGCACTACCGTTAGCGAGTGTGAATGAAATTTTCCATTTAGACCTGAGCCGTACAAACGTTGTTGATGGTCAGTTGACAATCATCGTTCGTGAGAAATCTATTCCACTGTTCTATCTACAAAATTGGCTGGCACCTCGAGCGGGTAAAGTTGAACTGCGTAAAGGCCATGGTCATGTGGTTATTGTGCAAATTGGTAGCCAGCGTGTTGGTTTTGTCGTCGACACCTTGATAGGTCAAGAAGAAGTCGTGATTAAACCTCTAGATAATCTTCTACAAGGAACGCCGGGTATGGCGGGTGCGACAATCACAAGTGACGGTCACATTGCACTTATTCTAGATGTACCAGATTTGCTTAAGCAGTATGCCGCTGCTTCGCGAATCTAAATCGCGAGATATAGAAGGACAAATATGGCGATCAAAGTATTAGTAGTTGATGATTCGAGTTTCTTCCGTCGTCGCGTGAGTGAAATAATTAACGCTGAGGCAAGGTTGGAGGTCATCGATGTTGCCACTAACGGTAAGGAAGCGGTTGAAAAAGCGTTAACTATCAAGCCAGATGTCATAACGATGGATATAGAGATGCCGGTCATGGACGGCATCACCGCCGTTCGAGATATTATGGCTAAGTGTCCTGTACCTATCTTAATGTTTTCATCGCTGACTCATGACGGTGCGAAGGCAACGTTAGATGCGCTTGAAGCGGGAGCGTTAGACTTTTTACCTAAAAAGTTTGAAGACATTGCGCGTAACCGTGACGAAGCCGTCTCCTTGCTACAACAGCGCGTCATTCAGATTGCTTCTAAACGTGCTTCAATGCGACGTGCGGTTGTTAGACCAGCGGTGACGAAGCCGACAGCTCCGGCTCCGGCAACAGGACGTACACCACTTCGTCCAGCTCCGACGCCAGCGGCAAGACCATCGGTTGCAACCCGATTTAAAGCGAGCGGTAAGAAGTATCAATTGACGGCGATAGGCACCTCCACGGGTGGCCCTGTCGCGCTACAAAAAATATTGACACAATTACCTGGCAATTATCCTCATCCCATTGTTCTCATTCAGCATATGCCAGCGACATTTACTGCCGCTTTTGCTAGCCGATTGAACTCGCTATGTAAGATTCAAGTGAAAGAAGCGGAAGATGGCGATGTATTAAAACCGGGTGTCGCTTATTTGGCGCCAGGTGGTAAGCAGATGATGATTGAAGGTCGTCCTGGATCCGCCAAGTTACGTGTCATTGATGGTGGTGACCGCATGAACTACAAACCATGTGTGGACGTCACCTTTGGTAGCGCAGCTAAGATTTACTCTAACCAAGTTCTGTCAATGGTGTTGACTGGGATGGGTGCGGATGGTCGAGAAGGTGCACGAATGCTGAAAAGTGCAGGCGCGACAATCTGGGCTCAAGATGAAGAAAGCTGTGTTGTTTATGGCATGCCACAAGCCGTTGCAAAAGCGGGGATCTCTACCGAAGATTTACCGCTGGATCGAATTGCTGAGCGTATGTTAGTCGAAGTCGGTCTAGCATAGAGGTCATTCATGATTGTATGGAGCATAGCAAACCAAAAAGGGGGGGTTGGTAAAACGACGACCACCATTACGCTGGCTGGTTTGCTTAGTAAACAAGGTAAGCGAGTTCTCTTAGTTGATACAGACCCTCATGGGTCTTTAACCACTTACCTTGGTTACGATTCAGACACCGTTGCCTCAAGCTTGTTTGATCTGTTTCAGCTAAAAGAGTACACCGAGCAAAGTGTGATGCCGTTAGTGATGAGATCCGATATTGAAGGTATCGATTTGATCCCAGCGCACATGTCTTTGGCGACATTAGATCGTGTGATGGGCAACAGAAGTGGTATGGGATTGATTCTCAAGCGTGCGTTATTGGCAATCAGAAGACACTATGACTATGTGTTGATAGATTGCCCACCGATTCTTGGCGTTATGATGGTCAATGCGCTTGCGGCAAGTGATCGTATTTTGATCCCGGTGCAAACTGAATTCCTAGCGATGAAAGGGCTAGAGCGCATGGTACGTACGCTGGCGATTATGCAAAAGTCACGCAATAAGTCATTCAAGGTCACCATAGTTCCGACCATGTATGACAAACGTACCCGCGCCTCACTTCAGACGCTACAGCAGTTGAAGAAAGATTACCCAAGTCAGGTTTGGTCATCGGCAGTACCGATAGACACTAAGTTCAGAGATGCCAGTTTAAAACACTTACCGGTGTCGCACTTTGCTTCAGGTAGCCGTGGCGTGTTTGCTTACAAGCAGTTGCTCATTCATCTAGAGAGGTTGGCCATCGATGACTAACCACTCATCGCTCTCAAGCGAACAAGCGCTAGATGATTACTTCTCTGCTCTTCTTGAAGAGAGTATGGAAGGCGACGAGCAACAAATTGATACGCAGGAATCAATACTATCCGTTGTCCCTGAACCTGATTTAGAGCCAATAGAGTTAGAACCGTTAGTTCAGTCTGTGGAAGAAAAGAGTTACTACCGTCTTCCAACAGAGGAAATTGAAGTACCAAAGTTAGATGATGTCGAGCGTCTGCTTAAACAGCTTGAATCGACCAACCCTGTCGCTGAGTTAGAACTTGAAGAAGTGATGGAGAAAAATACGCTCAACATCGCTCAAGTACAAACCAAGCCACAGATCGAAGAAGTTCAAGAGTGGGACATCGAAGAGGTTGCGGTTGAAACTGTTGCCGAGCCCGACATTGTTGTTGAGCAAGAGTTTGACGCTCCTCAAGTAGAAATTGAACAGCCACAAGTGGATGTTGAAACCGTCGCTGACGTTGAACCTCAACTTGAAACACAGTCTGGCAATCATGGATTAGGCACTTGGCATTCGACTCAGCGGGAAAGCGATTTTCAGGTTCTGTATTTTGACGTGAATAATGTCACTTTTGCCGTTCCACTTGATGAACTTGGCGGTATCCACCGCATTGCTGAACTGAACCATCTTATCGGTCGCCCAGACTGGTATTTAGGCCTTCAGACCAGTCGTGAAGCTCAGCTTGATGTTGTGGATACAGCAAAATGGGTGATGGCTGAAAAGCTCAAAGACGATAGTCACAAAGAAAAATATCAGTACATAGTCATGCTCGGTGAGAGCATGTGGGGCTTGGCATCCACTGAGTTGATGGGTACCGAGTCATTGAACCCTGAGATGGTACGCTGGCGAGAAACCGCGGGTAAACGCCCATGGCTTGCTGGAATGGTTAAAGAAAAAATGTGTGCTTTGGTCCATGTTGAAGCATTGATAGCTATGCTTAATGCAGGGCTTGATGTCAAAGCACTAGATAGTTAGAACATTTATGCCGATTTAGGCTTAGAGAGGATAAGGTATGTCTCAAACTAATGAAGTAGAAGTAAGAAAAGAGCAGTCTAACGACGAAGTGCTTCAGTGGGTGACGTTCCAACTAGAAGAAGAAACCTACGGCATCAATGTAATGCAAGTACGTGAAGTACTGCGTTACACTGAAATCGCGCCAGTACCAGGTGCACCTGATTACGTGTTAGGTATTATTAATCTACGTGGTAACGTTGTAACAGTTATTGATACCCGCTCACGCTTTGGTTTGATGGAAGGCGAGATCACGGATAATACACGTATTATCGTTATCGAATCTGAGCATCAAGTCATCGGTATTCTGGTTGATAGCGTGGCTGAAGTTGTTTACTTGCGTTCATCTGAAATTGACACTACGCCAAGCGTTGGTACAGATGAAAGTGCTAAATTCATCCAAGGTGTCAGCAACCGTGATGGCAAGCTGCTTATCCTAGTAGACCTTAACAAGCTACTGACCGATGAAGAATGGGATGAGATGGCTCACCTATAATGGATACGAGTTGGATGACCAGTGCTCCGGTGATTGCCGGAGCGATAGCCTTAATATTGTTGTTTTTAGGCTTAGCGTTATTACGACTAAAGCGTGGACAAACGCGCTCGTCTGAGCATCTTCGTCAACAAAACCGCCATTTAGATAAAGAGCTGCAAAAAACCAATAAACAGTTGTTGGAAGTAAGATCCGTTGTGGTAGGACTTGGGCAACGTGTCAGTGAGCAGCAGGATATCATTCAGCATTTAAACGAGCGTATTACCGAACTAGAGCAAGCGGACAATGATGGTCGCCTGTATTCTCGGGCGAGTAAGATGGTTCAACTCGGTGCTGACGTCAACGAGTTGATTGAAGAGTGTGAACTGCCGAAAGCCGAAGCGGAACTTATGATGTCGCTACAAAATAAAATCGCCGGCAAGGAAAAGGTACCACCGCTAGAAAGCAGTCCCGAAAGACGAAAAACAGCGGAACGAAAGCGCAGTAGCAGACGATAACAAAAAACGAAAAAGTGCCTAAGGGCACTTTTTTTATGTGTGTTTGTAACCATTTAGTGGTATTTACTAAGAGTTATGCTTAATTATTAACAGATTCTTACTTAGTTTCGTGATTCGTATAGGTCTAATTCTGTTTTGAGATGAAAAGGGTGTGGTAAGATACACCTTCGTAGTTTATCTAGTGATCCCACAAATGTTAGAAGTATCTCAATTGACAGCGATAAGAGACGAAAGAGTTCTCTTTGAATCTTTGTCTTTTACGATTAATTCCGGAGAGTTAGTTCAAGTTGAAGGAAGAAATGGTACAGGCAAAACCACGCTGCTTCGTATTATTACCGGACTTGGTGATCGCGATAACGGCAGCATAAGCTGGAATGGTGAAGAGATTGAATCGAGTCGGGATCTATTTCACCAGGATTTACTCTTTCTCGGTCACCAGACTGGGGTGAAACGCGAGCTTACTGCCTACGAAAATCTACGTTTTTATCTAAGCATTCATTCACGTCAACCTTATGACAAAAACACAATTTATAACGCGTTAACAAAAGTGGGTCTGGCTGGGCGTGAAGATGTTCCTGTCGGTCAGCTTTCTGCCGGACAACAACGACGCGTAGCGTTAGCAAGATTGTGGTTAAGCGATCATAAACTTTGGATTCTGGATGAACCACTCACTGCAATAGACAAGCAGGGCGTAAAGGTGCTTGAATCACTGTTTTTGCAGCATGCGGAAAGTGGCGGCATTGTTATGCTTACCACCCACCAAGACATGTTCGCAGACAACCCAAAACTTAGAAAAATTAAATTGGGTGATTAACCATGTTTGGCACTATTAATAGCATTATCAGACGTGAGCTTCTTATCGCTTTTCGCCGACAAGCCGATATTTTTAACCCGCTGTGGTTTTTTATTATCGTGATTACTCTATTTCCTCTCAGTATTGGTCCTGAGCCAAATTTATTAGCCCGTATAGCCGCAGGTATTGTTTGGGTTGCAGCCTTACTTTCTGCTCTTCTTTCACTCGAGCGATTATTCCGTGATGATTTCCAAGACGGTGCATTGGAACAAATGATGCTAATGCCTGTCCCATTGCCTATCGTAGTGATATCTAAAGTGGTTGCCCATTGGCTATTGACAGGGTTGCCTCTGATATTGATTAGCCCGTTGTTGTCTGTTCTCTTGTCGTTGGATTTCAACACTTGGTCAGCGGTTGTTTTAACCTTGTTGGTCGGTACGCCAACATTGAGCTTTATCGGCGCGATTGGTGTGGCGTTAACGGTGGGGTTACAAAAAGGAGGGGTTTTGTTGAGCTTATTGGTTCTTCCTCTCTATATTCCGATCCTTATTTTTGCGACATCAGCGATTGATGCCGCTTCATTGGGAATGGCGTACAACGGTCAATTAGCAATATTAGGCGCGATGTTTATCGGAGCAATGACGCTAACCCCGTTTGCAATCAGTGCCGCACTTCGAGTAAGTGTAAATTAGATGATTTCGATCAAGCACGAGTTTTCCCCTTTATATAAATTACAAAACTAATAATTGTTTAACAAATAGTTAGACAAACCTGAAGTAAGAGTGAGATCAACAATGTGGAAATGGCTCCATCCTTATGCCAAGCCTGAGTCAGCTTATCAGTTATGCGGTAAGCTCTTGCCATGGTTCTCTGTACTAGCACTGCTATGTTTATCTGTCGGTACTGTATGGGGGCTTGCCTACGCACCTTCTGATTACCAGCAAGGTGATAGTTTCCGAATTATTTATATTCACGTACCAGCCGCGATTTGGTCTATGGGTGTCTACATGTCGATGGCGATAGCCGCATTCATCGGCATTGTTTGGCAAGTACGTTTATCGGATATGGCAGCATCGGCCATGGCACCAATCGGTGCAGTGTATACCTTCATTGCTCTGATCACTGGCGCAATTTGGGGTAAGCCGATGTGGGGGACTTGGTGGGTATGGGATGCACGACTTACCGCTGAACTGATCCTGCTATTTTTGTACCTAGGTGTGATTGCTCTTTACCATGCATTCGATGACCAGAAAACAGCGGCTAAGGCTGCGGGCATTCTTGCCATCGTTGGTGTCGTCAATCTGCCTATCATTCACTTCTCAGTAGAATGGTGGAACACGCTTCACCAAGGCGCAACGATTACAAAATTTGAAAAGCCATCGATTTCTAACGATATGCTTTGGCCGCTATTACTGAACATTTTCGGTTTTGCCTTCTTCTTTGGTTCACTGGCTATGATCCGCTTACGTAACGAGATCATAAGCAAAGAGACCCATCGTCCTTGGGTGGTGAAGCTGGCGGCGGATAAATCTCAGAGAGGGAGTTAAAAATGCATTTTGAATCTTTGAGTGACTTCTTTGCTATGGGTGGCTATGCAGGATATGTGTGGACAGCGTTTGGTGTGACGTTTGGTGCCATGCTGATTTTACTGGTTGTCAGCCTGCGTCGTGGCCGTTCGCTACTTAATGAAGTTCAAGCAAAAGTGGATAGACAAGCTCGTATAGAAGCAGCTAAAAATTTGGAGAACACACTATGAACCCAAGACGTAAAAAGAGACTCGGCATTGTTGTCGCGATCTTTGTTGGTATCAGTGCAACCATAGGTTTGATGCTGTACGCACTTAATCAGAATATGGATCTTTTCTATACACCGACTGAACTTGTTAATGGTAAACCCGACGGCACTAAACCTGAAGTCGGCCAGCGTCTCCGTATTGGTGGCATGGTTGTCGTAGGGTCAGTGAAACGTGATGCAGAATCTCTGCGCGTTTCATTCGATTTGCATGATGTAGGCCCTAAGGTAACGATTCTGTACGACGGTATCCTGCCAGATCTCTTCCGTGAAGGGCAGGGCATTGTTGCACAAGGTGTACTGAAAGATGCGACGACTATCGAAGCATTTGAAGTTCTCGCTAAGCACGACGAAGAGTACATGCCACCTGAAATTGCGGAAGCAATGAAGAAAACGCATGAGCCACTTCAATACACTGAACAACAAAAACAAGGAAGCGATCAATGATTGCTGAAATTGGACATTTTGCCCTAATTGTCTCGTTGGCATTAGCTGTCTTGCTAAGTATTTTGCCATTGGCTGGGGCATCACGTAACAACATTCTATTGATGAACAGCGCCAGACCTCTGTCTTGGGGCATGTTCTTACTTCTCTCCGTTTCATTTGGTGTATTGCTGTGGGCATTTTATACCAATGACTTTACGCTTAACTATGTAGCCAGCAACTCCAACAGCCAGCTACCATGGTACTACCGTCTGACGGCAGCATGGGGTGCTCATGAAGGCTCGCTTCTACTTTGGGTATTAATTCAAGCTGGTTGGACAGTCGCAGTGGCTTCGTTCAGTCGCGGGATGCCTCAAGAATCAGTGGCGCGCGTTTTAGCGGTGATGGGAATGATTACTGTGGGTTTCCTACTGTTTATTATTCTGACATCTAACCCGTTCTTACGTACATTGCCATTTTTCCCTGTGGATGGCCGTGACTTGAATCCACTTCTGCAAGACCCTGGCTTAATCATTCACCCACCAATGCTATACATGGGTTATGTAGGCTTCTCGGTTGCCTTCTCATTTGCAATTGCATCGCTAATGACAGGTCGTCTTGACACGGCTTGGGCGCGTTGGTCTCGTCCTTGGACTACAGCCGCATGGCTATTTTTGACGCTAGGCATCGCACTAGGTTCTTGGTGGGCGTACTACGAACTTGGCTGGGGCGGCTGGTGGTTCTGGGATCCAGTAGAAAATGCGTCATTTATGCCATGGCTAGCGGGTACGGCGTTAATGCACTCACTGGCTGTGACAGAGAAACGCGGGACCTTTAAAGCGTGGACTGTACTGCTTGCAATCTCAGCGTTTTCATTGAGTCTGCTTGGCACCTTCTTAGTTCGTTCGGGCATCTTGGTTTCGGTACATGCGTTTGCATCCGATCCCGCTCGCGGTATGTTTATTCTAGGCTTCTTAGTCTTTGTGATTGGCGGTTCGCTGCTACTGTTCGCAGTGAAAGGGGCATCAGTGCGTGTCCGTGGTAACTTTGAACTTGTATCTCGCGAGAATGCTCTGCTTGCGAATAATGTGCTGCTTATTGCGGCGCTAGTTGTCGTACTTGTTGGTACGTTACTGCCACTCGTTCACAAACAGCTTGGATTAGGTTCAGTATCGATCGGTGCGCCATTCTTTGACATGTTGTTTGCTTGGTTAATGATTCCATTTGCGTTCCTGTTAGGTATCGGTCCTCTGATCCGCTGGAAGCGTGACAACTTGTCTGGGCTAGTTAAACCGATGCTCGTGTCGGGTGTGGTATCACTGGTCTTTGCTGCTGTGTTTGTTGTTCTTCTATCAGAACGTTTCCAGTTTATGGCTTACCTAGGTTGGGTCATGTCTTTGTGGATCCTGTGTCTACACGGTTACGAACTTCACCAACGCGCGACACATCGTCATTCGTTTGTCGAAGGGGTGAAGAAACTGCAACGCAGCCACTGGGCGATGATGCTTGGTCACCTTGGTTTAGCCGTTACTGTGATTGGTATTGCGATGGTGCAAAACTACAGCATCGAGCGTGACGTAAGGCTTGCGCCAGGCGAACACTTTGAAATACAAGGTTATGACTTCTACTTCCAAGGTCTACGCGACAAAGATGGTCCTAACTACGATGGTTACATTGCTGACTTTGAAATTACTCGCGATGGCAAGTACATCAACACCTTACATGCTGAGAAACGATTCTATACCACCGCACGCTCTATGATGACTGAAGCGGCGATCGATCGTGGAATCACGCGAGATCTTTACATAGCGATGGGTGAACGCTTAGACGATAACAAGTCTTGGGCGGTACGTATTTACTACAAACCGTTTGTTCGCTGGATTTGGGCTGGTTCGTTATTGATGGCTCTTGGTGGAGCAATTGCGATCAGTGATAAACGTTACCGCTTTAGAAAGAGTGCGAAGAAGCAGGAGGCATAATGAATAAGAAGTTTCTGTTTATTCCCCTAGTGGCGTTCTTGGGCTTGGTGGCAGTCTTTGCCATCCAGCTAGTAAAAAACCAACATGGTGATGACCCAACTAAACTGGAATCTGTTTTAGTTGGCAAAGAGGTGCCTAAGTTCAAGTTAGAAGACCTAGCTGAGCCGGGTAAACTTTATGATCAGGCAATCTTTAAAGGTGAGCCGCTACTACTTAACGTATGGGCGACTTGGTGCCCTACTTGTTATGCAGAGCACCAATACCTGAATGAACTGGCGTCTCAAGGCGTCAAGATTATTGGTATGAACTATAAAGATGATCGAGAAAAAGCGGTCGGCTGGCTGAATGATTTAGGCAATCCGTATTTGATCAGCTTGTTCGATGGCAACGGTATGCTTGGGTTAGATCTTGGTGTTTACGGTGCTCCTGAAACATTCCTAATTGATGCAAATGGCATTATTCGCTACCGCCATGTTGGCGATGTGAATACGCGTAACTGGAATGAGAAGCTTAAGCCAATGTATGAAGCAATGTTGGCGGAGGCGAAGCAATGAAAAAGTGGATACTCGCTATCGCGACCAGTTTGCTGTTTGCGCTGACTGCCCATGCTGCAATTGAAGTGTATGAGTTTGATACATTGGAACAAGAGCAGCAATTTAAAGAGCTTGGAGGCACGCTTCGTTGTCCTAAATGCCAAAACAATACCATCGCGGATTCGAATGCCGAATTGGCTGTCGATTTACGTCAAAAAGTCTATGAAATGACCAAAGAAGGTAAATCAAAGCAAGACATTATCGATTATATGATTGCTCGCTATGGTAATTTCGTCACTTACAACCCGCCGTTTACAATCGCGACTTCAATCTTGTGGTTAGGTCCAATTGCCGTGGTAATGTTTGGTTTTGGTTTCATTCTTATTAGAAGCCGCAAAACCAAGACCAACACAAAAGCCGATAGCCAGCAGTGGGATGCCGATAAAGAAGCACGCCTAAAGGCTCTGCTTAATGAAAAGAATGATGGAGACAAGCAGTAATGACACTATTTTGGATAGCTTCAGTCATTCTTATTGCAATCAGCATTGTCATGATTGCCATGCCTTTCATTAAAAGAAAGAACAACAACGATGCTGAATTGCGTGATGAACTCAACAAAGCGTTTTATAAAGATCGTCTTGAAGAGCTGGAAGAAGAAACCGATGAAGGTTTGGTCGACAACCAGCAAGACTTGATTGAAGATCTTAAGCAATCATTGTTGGACGATATTCCAGCAGATAACGTCAAACAGCAGGAGAGTAACACCTCTGCGCTGGCCGTTATTGTGCCTTCAGCCTTATTGGTTATCGGTCTCTCTTATGGCCTTTACTTTAAGTTCGGTGCTTCGCAAGACGTTATGCAGTGGCAGCAAGTTAGTGCTAACTTACCCGCCTTGTCTAAGAAACTGATGTCTCCTGAAGGCACAGCGTTAAGTGATGACGAGATGGCTGATTTGACGTTAGCATTGCGTACCCGCCTACATTACCAACCAGATGATTCTACTGGCTGGCTGCTGTTGGGACGTATCGCATTGGCGAACCGAGATATCGATACGGCGATTGGTGCGATGAAAAAAGCGTACAACCTCGAAGCTCAGAATACCGACATCATGCTCGGTTACGCGCAAGCGTTGATGCTTTCACAGGATGATGTCGATCAGGATAAAGCACGCAATATACTCGGTAAGCTTGTTCAGCAAGATTACGTCGATTTGCGCGTCTTCTCCTTACTGGCGTTTGACTCATTCGAGCGTAAAGATTTTGCTGCTGCGGTTCGTTATTGGAGCATTATGCAACAGATGATTGGTCCTGAAGACAGCCGTTATGAAATGCTAAGCAGAAGTATCGAAAATGCACAAAAGCAGATGGGTCAACAAGCTGGTACTGGCAAGTCTGTTGCGGTAAGCATTTCGCTTGGTGCTGGTGTGAACGCTGATCCGAACTCATCATTGATTGTGTCTGTGCATTCTGCCGATGGTTCACCAATGCCGGTCGCCGCTGCTCGTTACCCATTAGGCACTTTCCCAAGAACGGTAGTGTTGGACGATGGTAACAGTATGCTCCAAGACAGAAAGCTCTCTTCCCTTGATTCTTTAATGGTTCGCGTGCGCATCGATAGTGATGGAAACGTTGCAACGAAAGAAGGGGACTGGTTTGGTGAGAGCGAAGCCGTTAAAATGGGTGAACCAGTTGAAGTTATGATTAATAATCAGTATTAATAGCTGTAGGTTATTCATTGCAGTAGGCCGGTGTTTTCACCGGCCTTTTTTATGGAAATTATAATAATGAAGAGTATCAACTCGCGGTTAGGGATTTTACTATGCGCAGTGTTAGCTTTGTCAGGATGTGCCAGCACGCCTCCCGATGATGAGCAAGGCTTAAGCCAGCAACAAGCCTATGATCCTATTGAAGGTTTCAACCGTTCAATGTGGACCATTAACTATGATTATCTAGACCCATATTTCGTACGACCTGTCTCTTTGGCCTACGTAAATTACGTGCCAACTCCGATTCGCAGTGGCATCCGTAACTTTTTAGGCAACCTCGATGAACCCTCTAGCATGATTAACAATCTGTTGATGGGTAATGGCAGCAAAGCGCTTGACCACTTTAACCGCTTTTGGATTAACACCACGTTTGGCTTAGCGGGTTTAATCGATATCGCATCAGAGGCGGGCATCACTGACCATAATGAAAAAGCGTTCAGTGACGCAGTGGGTCATTACGGGGTAGGGAATGGCCCTTACGTTATGGTTCCGGGTTACGGCCCATGGACTGTTCGTGAAGCGACAGATGTTGTCGATGGTATGTATGTACCTTTGTCCTTTCTTAATATCTGGGCTGGGCTAGGTAAATGGGCGTTAGAAGGAATGGAGACTCGTGCAGTGCTCATTAACCAAGAAGAGCTGCTTGACAACTCGCCTGACCCGTATGCATTGACTCGTGATGGCTATATTCAGCGTCAGAACTTCAAAGCTGAAGTCGTGACAGATGATTACGATGAGGATCAAGAAGCGTTTTTGGATGAGTATCTCGAAGAGTACTAAAACGCTGGATATTGTTGATAAAAAAGGGCTTGGTCATCGACCAAGCCCTTTTTACTAGATATTTCTAATGGTTAGAACGTGTAGTTCGCTTGTACACCGATTAGCCAGATGCTACCGCTCACTTCACCAACAAACTCTCCCGCGACCATCTGCGCAGCGTTGTCTGACTCATAACCACGTGACTCTTTAATAGGAGCGTTTTTAGCAAGAATGTAAGTTAGACCACCATCTAGAGTGAACTGCTTTGTTACTTCGTAACTAGCACCAAGGCTTAACCATGTACGATCTGTCTCTGGGATTGTGATTGTACGGTTTTGATCACTTACCGCTGATGTATCGTATGCTGCACCCGCGCGCAGTGCTAACTTAGAGTTCATCATGTAGGTTGCACCTAGTGCGAAACGGTAGTTATCTTCCCAGTTTTCTTCCTTCACCATCTTGGTACCGTAAGTATTAAGCTCAGCTTCAAGCTTCTCGAAGCTGCTCCAATCAGTCCAATTGATGCTTGCGTGGATGGCAAGTTTATCATTTAGTTGATGGTAACTTGCCAGTTCAGCTGTTGCAGGCAGTTCTAGGTTCATAGAACCGTTGTCTCGTGCGGTAGCTAAAGCAGGAGTAAAGCCTAAACCTGTGGCGTAACCTTCAAGGTTTAGTTTAACGGCTGATTTATATGCGAAGCCTATACGGTGATTATCATTAATTTGCCATGCGGTGCCTGCTTGCCAACCGAATGCAGTGTCGTCACCTTCCATGTACTTGAGAGTCGTCCCTTGAGGTACAGAAAGTACGTTGTATTCAGGTGCTTTCGCGCCAAAACTACCTTCACCCATGACATAGCGAAGACCACCACCAAAGCTCCATTGCTCATTGAGTTTGTATGCAACATTTAGGTTGGCTTCCATAGTCATAACACTCGCTTCGTTACCAAAGTGAGAGCCAGCAAAACCATCACCTAGGTTAGTTTCCATGCCATAGTTGGTGCCTAGTGCAAAGCCTACTGCAATTTCATCAGAGTAACGGTGTGAAATGTATAGATTAGGAATGACTGCATCGTGTGCAAAGTCAGATGACGAAGCATTTGAAGTTGGTAGCAAAGGGCTAGCAGACTTAGAACCATCAACACTGCTGTTAACATCAATGTTTGGATTTACATAGATCGCACCAGTAGAAACCTGAGTACCTTCTAGATACGTCAGCATGGCTGGGTTACGCCACTGTGCACTTGCGTTGTCAGCCATTGCTGCTTCACCAGCGTATGCGCGACCAAGGCCTGTCGCTGAGTATTCTGCTAACTGGAAGCCTGCTGCGTTTACTGCCGCTGATGTTGATAATAGGCTACCCGCCACTGCGATAGATAGGAGAGTCTTATTCATTTTCATTGTAATGTTCGCTGAGTTGATTTGATATCAGTCGAGCGATCATAGGGTTAGAGTTATTACTTTAAAAATTAAAAACAATGTACAGATGGATTTTAGAGTTAAATGCTAACTATAATGCGTAGGTAGATGAAAATGCTGGATGTTAAGAGTGTGTTTCTAAAACTCAGCGAACACATGTGTTGTAGACAAACGTTTTTCGGATACAGGTGTAAGCTTAAATCGGCGTGGTTAATTGATAAAGTATTGCTGGAAGGGGAATTTAACGCAATAAAAAGGGCCAGTAATTACTGACCCTTGGTATTAGTGCGTTAGCTTAAATTAGAAGCTGCGGCTGTATTGTAGACCCAACAATATTGCGTCTGCATGTGTTGTTGCAGTTAGAGTAGATAAATATTGTGGGCTCGTAGGGTTTGTTGGATCGTAAGTAGGGTTAGGTGTGCCTTCAGTTACGTTTACGTCATCACCCATCAGGTAAGTGAAACCAAAGTCTACATTGGACGATGAGTCAATGTGGTAAGTGAAACCCGCCGATAACCATTGACGATCTGAATCAGGTACAGAGATTGACGTTAGGCTATCTTGAGCGCTCGTGTCATACATATAACCTGTGCGTAGAGTCCAATCGTTGTTTAGGTAATAAGTACCACCAATAGCGTAGTGCCAACCATCTTGCCATTGGTAAGGCTTATCATAGCTTGAGCCTAAAGGAGAACCTTGTAGGTTGCGGAATTCGATTTGGTCGAAGTCTTTCCAGCCAATGTATTGAATGCTGTAATGCACAGCAAACTTTGTATCTTCGATCTTGTGGTAACCAGAGAATTCAGCAATGTCAGGTAAAGGTAAGTTAATTTCTTGACCACGATCATCTTGTGCTTTGAACTCAGGGCTGTAGTGGTAAGCTAGACCGAAACGATTGTTTTCATCAAGCTCGTATACAGCACCAACGTTGAAACCTACAGCCCAACCATCTGCTTTGTCGACATTTACTAAATCCATACCGCCGATAGTTGCCACGCTAGAGCTAGCAGTACGTTTCATAGTACCTTCACCGTAGATCAGGTCTAAACCAATACCGAAGCTCCATTGTTCGTCTAAGCGGTATGAACCAGCAAGACCTAGGTTAAAGCTTTTAACATCAGTAAGGCCGCCAAACTCAGAGGCAACGTAGTTAGTGTCAAACTCAGTTTTGGTACCAAAATTGGTGTAGGCATTCACACCCCAAGCAAACTGTTCATTTACTGGTACGATTAGATGAATATTCGGTGCAATAGAGGTGTCACCTGCATCGTCGTAATTCGCGTTTTGAGCAAGAGAAGGTACAAACTGACAAGTAGTACCGCAGTAGCTTACATCTTTAACTTCAATCATTGAAGTAATGCTTTCGAAACCTAGCGATAGTTCCATTTTATCAAATAGAGCCATTGCAGCTGGGTTACGAGCCATAACAGCAGCATTATCAGCAATTGCTGCATCACCAGCAAATGCACGGCCAATACCTGTTGCTGATTGAGCGTTAAGTTGGAAGCCTGCAGCGAGAGCGTGTTGCGAAGCTAGAGTTGCGGTTGTGATAGTCACTGCTAAAAGTGATTTTTTAAACAGACGCGTCTTGTTCATTTTTGCTTTTCCTTTTTGGTTCGTCTCTAGTGGACGATATTATTTGAGCAAAAGCTCAGTGGTGGCTGATACTAGACCCAAGTATATGATATAGAAATCCGACCATTAGGTACTTTGGCAATAAAATTGTGTAAATGATGGCTATCTGGCAGGAAAATACTGACAAATGCACCTTTTTAGAGTTAGTGCTCTACTTTTATGCTAAAAAAATGGCCTGAGCGCGTTGCTCAAGCCATGATGTAGGTCACAAAATGTTGCCAGTTTGTTAATTTTGAGGTTTGATGATATTTGACAGACTTTCAGCGATCTTAGCCACGTTTTCACCCTCTTCACCGACAAGGATTAAACTGTTTTTTCCCATAGGTTCGACAACCCCAGCCATACCATCTTTTTCAAAGTTGATTGCTTTATCTGATGCGATGCCTGTTAAGAACATCGTGACTTTGCCTTTTTCACCTTGAAATACCATGTGCACTGCGTTTGATTTTCCGAACCCACAGTGATTAAGGTAATAAACGTGATAAGGGAAGGTGTCAGACAGTTGATGGTCAAAAGGTATCATCTTGGCGTTGATCTGTGAGGACTCGACGCGTTCATCCAACTTAGCGACAAACGGCTTTTCATCGATTACGTGTTTAATCGCTGTATTGGCCAGACTAGCTTGCGCTGGTGTGATGATAAGATTACCCCAGTTTAGTTGTCCCACGAGCAGGCCCGCAACAAAGGCGACTGAAGCGGCCATTGCCATCGCTTTGCGAGCGAAATTCGGTCTAACAATCTTGTCTTCCAGTGCAGAGCTTTGGTTGAACAAAATTCTATCAGCCAAATCTTCAGGAACTTCAACCGCCATTGCTTTTGCAATGCGTTTATCAAGATCAAGAATCTCATCAGCAAATTGGCGGTTTTGATCGCTTGCTGAGATAGCCGCATTAATTGACTCATCTCGCTGTTTAGGGTCGGACATAATGCGTCGACGGAATTCGAGTTCATCCATTTTGCTGCCCCCTTTGTGTATTGTCTGAATCTAATAACTCTTTCAGTTGATTGCGTGCCCTAAAGAGGCGTGTCATAACGGTATTCTTATTAAGGCCAAGAATGTCACCGATTTCTTCGCCACTAAATCCACCAACAACTTGAAGAAACAGTGGTTCGCGGTACTCTTCTTCAAGCTTCATTATTTGTGCTTGAACCCATTGAGTTTGATGATGGGGATCATCAGAGGTCTTGGCGTCATTACCATGATCTTCGATATCAACCAGATCAAATTGTTTACGTTCGAAGCGGCGCGCATTCTCTCGTCTCAAAATCGTAATGAGCCAAGACTTAGCGGCTTTTTCATCTTGTAAGCTATCGAGTGACTTCCAGGCTCTTAAGCAAGTCTCCTGAACCAAATCTTCAGAAATAGTGGGATCTTTACACAGCCAATATGCGTATCGATATAAGTCACGGTGATAGGCTCTTACAAGAGCTTCATATTTTCTTTGCTTGTCCATATCCGAGTTGACCGGATCTTTGGACTTTTTCTTTCCAAAAAATTGAATAATTGACACATGTGCCTCCATTGTTGCCATGTGATTTCTTATTTTTGTTTTATCCATGCCACAATCATGTCCAATGAGCGGTTACTGGCCACTGCGTTTTTACCGTAATTGCGCATGTTTGGTGTTATTCATCGCCGGATTAGACGTGACCTCACAACTATATTGGGAGATATATAAGTCCAACGACATAGAAATCGAACTAAAATTGATCTACTTCAAAATCTAGCTAACTCTAACGGTTATAGTAACACCTGTCATCTAGTCGGTGTTTACATCGATAAGTTGAGCAAGATGACACTTCCTTTTGAAGGCTGACTTTACTTTCTCCTAATCAGGAAACTGATTATTTCAATTGGCGTAAGTTAATTGCTTTTTATATATTCCAACCACACAGTTTTGTGTGGTTTTTTTTGCCTAAAATCTTAGTCAGAGATGGCTGTTAGCTTTGATTTCACTTGGCCCTGACTTATCGACCTACCTATGCTGTATTAATTGTCTCATCTAAACACAGTGAATGTGGAATCTGGCTTGAGTCACGTTTATTCAAACGAGCGTTTGATTGAATTAACAATCTCGTTACAATGATTCTGGTCAGACCTCTATCTATTAAGGAGCAACAATGGGCAAGCAGGAAGTGAAAACTCGCTCAGGAGAACGCGTGGCGATTGTCGCAGGATTGCGAACGCCTTTTGCACGTCAAAGTACAGAATTTAGCCAAGTTCCAGCGGTGGACCTAGGCAAAATGGTGGTGAGCGAAATGCTGGCCCGCACTGAAATCGATCCTAAGCTGATTGAGCAAGTGGTGTTTGGCCAAGTGGTGCAAATGCCAGAAGCGCCCAATATCGCTCGTGAAATTGTATTGGGTACCGGTATGCACATCCATACCGATGCTTACAGTGTCACTCGAGCATGTGCGACAAGCTTTCAGTCTACGGTGAATGTTGCCGAAAGCATTATGGCTGGCACAATCGATGTAGGTATTGCTGGTGGTGCCGACTCTTCATCTGTCTTGCCAATTGGTGTGTCTAAGAAGCTAGCTGCAAATCTACTTGCTCTGAGCAAAACCAAAACGCTTAGCCAGAAGCTCAATATCCTAAAAACACTTTCTCTTAAAGACTTGATGCCAGTACCGCCTGCCGTTGCTGAATATTCGACGGGTTTGTCTATGGGCCAGACTGCCGAACAAATGGCAAAATCTCATGGTATTACACGTCAGGCGCAGGATGAGCTTGCCCATCGCTCTCATACCTTAGCTGCGCAAGCTTGGAATGAAGGAAAAATTGCCGGTGAAGTGATGACCGCTTTCCCTGAACCTTATAAAAAGTGGATCGCGAAAGATAACAATATCCGTGAAGATTCTACGATTGAAGGCTACGCGAAGCTGCGTCCCGCTTTTGACCGCCAATACGGTAGTGTTACAGCGGCGAACAGTACCCCTCTAACGGACGGTGCTGCCGCCATCATGTTGATGCGTGAAGGCAAAGCGAAGGAGCTTGGCTTAGACATCATGGGTTATATTCGCTCATATGCTTTCTCTGCAATTGGAGTTGAAAGCGACATGCTGATGGGGCCATCTTATGCGACGCCAATGGCACTCGATAGAGCAGGAATTCAGCTTTCTGATCTCACCCTAATTGATATGCATGAAGCATTTGCAGCTCAAGCGCTATCCAATGTGAAGATGTTTGCCAGCGATAAATTTGCTCAACAAAAGCTAGGTCGATCTAAAGCAATCGGTGAGATTGATATGGATAAGTTCAACGTACTTGGCGGTTCAATTGCTTATGGTCACCCATTTGCTGCAACAGGCGCACGTATGATTACTCAAACTTTGAGAGAACTGCAACGTCGTGGTGGAGGTCTTGCTCTTAACACCGCTTGTGCTGCAGGTGGTTTGGGCGCGGCAATGGTATTGGAGGTAGAATAATGAGTGAACAAACCGCATTTAACTTATCAATTGATGAACAAAGCATTGCTTGGTTAGCTATCGACGTACCGGGCGAAAAAATGAATACACTTCAAGCAGCGTTTGCTGAAGAAATGGAGTCAATATTCACGCAGTTGGCTGAAAAACAGTCGTCACTGAAAGGTCTGATTGTTCACTCCCTCAAGCCAGACAACTTTATCGCGGGTGCCGATGTCCGCATGTTGGACGCGTGCACCAGTGCGGCCGAGGCGCAAGCGTTGGCTGAAAAAGGTCAGCAAATGTTTCAGCAGCTCGTTGATCTACCTTATCCGGTAGTGGCGGCGATTCATGGCCCGTGTTTGGGAGGGGGGTTGGAACTTGCGTTGGCGTGTGATTATCGCGTCTGTACCGATTCTGATAAAACGCGCCTTGGTCTACCCGAAGTACAACTTGGCTTGCTACCAGGTTCTGGTGGTACTCAGCGTTTACCTCGCCTGATTGGTTTGCTGCCTTCATTAGATTTGATCTTAACGGGTAAGCAGTTAAGAGCGAAAAAGGCGAAGAAGCTAGGTGTCGCTGATGCCGTTGTGCCGAAGACGGTTCTGTTAGACGTTGCAAAAAGCTTTGTTGAGAAACATACAGGCAAAAGCAAGACAAAACGTAAAGCGTCAACCAAAGAGAAGTTGATGGCAAATACGGGTCTTGGCCGTAAAGTGATCTTTGAGCAGGCAGCAAAGAAAACACGCGCGAAGACTCGTGGCAACTACCCAGCTGCTGACGCCATCCTAGAAGTTATTCGTTTTGGCCTAGAAAATGGCTTTGAGAAAGGTCAGAAGAAAGAAGCTGAGCGTTTTGGTGAACTGGTTATGACTCCAGAGTCAAAAGCACTGCGCTCAATATTCTTTGCCACAACAGAGATGAAAAAAGAGCACGGTAGTGACGCTGAACCGAAAAAACTACAACGTGCGGCGGTACTGGGTGGTGGCTTAATGGGGGCTGGTATTAGCCACGTAAGCGTAGCCAAAGCAAAAGTACCGGTACGTATTAAAGATGTGTCTAACGACGGTGTATTGAACGCACTAAAATACAACTACAACTTGTTTGAAAAGCAGAGAAAACGCAAGATTTTGTCGAAAGCTCAGCTTCAGGACAAGATGCTACAGTTGTCTGGTGGTACAGATTTCACCACATTCAACCATACTGACATTGTTATTGAAGCAGTATTCGAAGATTTGCAACTTAAGCAGCAGATGGTTGCTGATGTTGAAGAGAACGCGAAAGATAGCACCATTTTCGCCACTAATACTTCTTCATTGCCGATCCATCAAATTGCTCAGAAGGCGGCGCGACCTGAAAATGTTGTTGGTCTCCACTACTTTAGCCCAGTAGAGAAGATGCCTTTGGTAGAGGTTATCCCTCATCAAGGGACGTCGGATGAAACCATCTCTAGCGTAGTTGAGTTCGCTCGTAAGCAAGGTAAAACGCCGATCGTTGTTAAGGACTGCGCAGGGTTCTATGTAAACCGCATTCTCGCTCCTTACATGAACGAAGCTGCACAAGTTCTAATGGCTGGTGAGCCTATTGAACAGCTTGATACAGCACTGCTTAATTTCGGCTTCCCAGTTGGCCCAATTACACTTCTTGACGAAGTTGGTGTCGATATTGGCGCTAAAATCATGCCTATATTGGTCAAAGAGCTGGGTGAGCGCTTCCAAGGGCCTGATGTGTTTGACAAGCTACTGAATGATGGCCGTAAAGGGCGTAAGAGTGGTAAAGGCTTCTACACCTATAAGGGTAAGAAGAAAGAAGTCGATAAATCGGTGTATAAATTGCTCGCACTCAAGCCAGAATCCAAACTGGCTGAAAGAGAGATGGCTCTACGCTGCGTGTTACCAATGCTCAATGAAGCGGTGCGCTGTCTTGATGAAGGCATCATCCGTAGTCCAAGAGATGGCGACATCGGCGCGATCTTCGGCATTGGTTTCCCTCCATTCTTAGGTGGTCCATTCCGTTACATGGATCAAATCGGCATTAAGAAGCTGGTTGAAATCATGAACGAACACGCACAGAAATATGGCGATCGCTTTGCACCGTGTGATGGGCTGCTCACACGAGCGGGTCTTGACCAAGCATTCTACTGATTATCAAGAAATTTACGCTAGGCGAACCGAGAGGTTCGCCTTTTTTATTTTCAGCCCTAAACCACCTACTTCAGTAGGTGGTTATCATCCGTTTCGGCTTTGCCTGTAAAACTACTCATGCTAAATGCGTCTTTGATTTTTCCAGAAGTCAAAGAGGACAAATAACATGAGTAGATACAATCAA
>NZ_JATABI010000024.1:0-52532 GCF_036533795.1 Vibrio sp. M250220
GAATCAATGAAGAAATCATACGCCGATATGTAAGACATCAAGAGAAGCAAGAGCGAGTAGAGCAGCACCAGTTGGCGTTGGATTAAACAAAGGCCCCCTTTTAGGGGGCTCACACAAAGCCACCTTCTTTAGAAGGTGGTAATTTACTTCTATCGTTAGTTTGGTGATTTTCTGTCGCTAAGTTATTCAGTGATAAATAAAGGGTGTCATTCGGTAAGATAATGAAATTTTATTTATGGCGGTAAAATAGTTTGAATCTACTCTCACAACGTATGGAAAAAGGGCGATTCAACCTCTAGTCTTATTATTGAGACAGATTCTCTGCCAGAGTCTCTATAATGTAACCAAATAGATTTATATGTGCCTAGGTACACATTGTATTCATATTATCAATAATAAGGAATATGCTTCATGGGTAGTCAGTTCCGAATGGATTCCGTTCCGGGTTCTTTGGTCGTAGTTGGAGGAACCTACGAACCGTGGCTTTCAGTGTTAGAGCAGGTAGGTTGGAGATGTACTCAGTGTGGAGATTTACGAAAGGCCGATGCGCTGTTTACTGAAACAGGCCCTTGTATTGGCATCGTCGATCTAAGTCATGATGAGTTTAGTCTTAACGGTATAGCAAACCTAGTTAGCAAACATAAGCAAGTTCGCTGGTTAGCGTTTATCAGAGAGTCTCAATTGAGTTCAGATACTATCTGTCAGTTCATTGTTAACTTCTGTATCGACTTTTTTACTGCACCAATTCCAGATGCGCAGCTTCTTAGTACAATCGGACACCAGCTTGGAATGCTCAAGCTAGAGAAGAAAGTATGGCCTCATTATGGCAATCAAAGTGACATGGGAATGATTGGTGATTCTATCCCAGTAAAACGTCTCCGTGATCAGATTAAACGTATTGGTCCAACTGACGTCAGCATTCTTATATATGGTGAGAGTGGTACAGGAAAAGAGACGGTGGCTCGAGCTGTTCATCGAACGTCTGCCCGAGCAAACAAAGAATTCATCTCTGTGAACTGTCGAGCGATGTCAGAGCGCCGTATTGAGAGCGATCTATTTGGTATCAATCGTGATGATTTAAGTGAACCCTCGATTCTTGAAAAAGCGCACGGAGGAACGATCCTCCTTAATGATATTTTGACTTTACCGAAATCTCAGCAGTTCAATCTGCTCAGATTCCTTCAAGAAGGTATGGTTGATACAGCATCAGGCCGTAAAGAGGTCGATGTGCGTGTTTTAGCTGCTAACTCAGCCGATATCGAAAAAGCATTGATTGATGGTGACTTCAACGAAGAGCTTTATCACTATATCAATGTATTGCGCATTAATGTCCCTAGCCTGAAAGAGCGTGCAGGAGACGTTGCAATTTTGGCTCGCCATTTCTTGCAGGAGTACTCGAAAGAGTACAATGCTCAGGCCCGCAGCTTTACTGAAGAAGCGACCCGTGCATTAACTCGCTACCATTGGCCTGGTAACGTTCGTGAACTCATGAACCAGATTAAACGAGTGGTGCTAATGTCGGATACCGTGATGTTAGATGAAATTCACCTCGATTTACCAAAGCGCAGTGATAGCCGCCGTAGCCTCAAGAGCATTCGTGAGCGTAGCGAGCGAGATGCACTACTTTTGGTTCTTGAATCGCATGCAGGGCAAGTGTCTATGGCAGCCAAAGAGCTCGGTGTATCACGTGCAACAATGTATCGTTTGTTGAACAAACATAACCTGATCTCTGACATCACTGTCTAATTGTTTGTTTTGTAAATAAAAAGCCACGCTCTTCCCGAGTGTGGCTTTTTTATTTGGCACGCATAATGCTCTGTCATAAAGATATAACTAAGTTGAATATATTATATCTAACCATCCATTTTGATTATTTTTGGGTTAAAAAATTGTTTTAATCTTATCGACAAAAAAGGGTTGAATTTATAACCTTCATGGTTAGAATTTAACCATGAGCTAGAGCTCATACCCATCAAACTTTGGATTATTACATTAGCTAGGAGGCACACAATGAAACATATCACTGTTAAATCATTTATTTGTGTCTCTATCGATCTAACCATCTCTAAGATGGCTGACTCCAAGTGCAGTGCGTTTGGCGCCGATCGAAAACTAACTGACCTAATGTAATTAGTCCGTATCCACATTTTTTAATTGGCTGCGGGAAAGCAGCGAATTAAAACACCCTGTTGATCTTTATCGATTCGTTGATCTTTTCCCAGCTACCAAACTCAACTGGAGAAAACTCATGAGTCATTCTGTATATCTAAAACTAGCAACGCTATTGGTTAAAGCTGATCTACGTCGTGAAGAGAAGCAATGGAAACGCAAATTACGTCGCAGTGCGTTCGATATACCATGGAATAATGAGCATTTGTTACGTGATATTGGTCTTGAGCTAGATGGACGCCCAATCGGCTTTTCTGAGCCAGACAGCGTTAAAGCCGAACGCCGCATTCGTCATCTTCGTCGTGTGCTAAGCGCGCGAATACCGACGTAATCGAAAGGGCAGGTGGCTTCGCCTGCCCGACTAAATACTATGGACAAGGATTGGAGTAAGTCGTCCCAATTTCTTGAATACCTTGAAGCAACTCATCGGTTAAAACGACATCTAAACTATCAATATTTGATTTAAGCTGATCCAAGTTTGTCGCACCAATGATATTGGCTGCGACAAAAGGTCTTTGATTGACAAAAGCTAACGCCATTTGAGCAGGATCTAAGCCATGATTTCTCGCCAGATTTACGTATGCTTGAGTGGCTTCAATACCTTGTGGCGTAAAATAGCGGACAAAGCGTTCGAACAAAGAACAGCGAGCCCCTTCTGGTTTATGTCCATTTAGGTATTTTCCACTTAAGCAACCGAAGGCCAATGGTGAGTAGGCGAGAAGCTGAATACCTTCATAGTGGCTGATTTCTGATAAGCCAACTTCGAAACTACGATTGAGTAAGTTGTAAGGGTTTTGAATTGATACGATTCGCGGAAGCTCATGCTTTTCCGCTAGCCTCAGCAATGTCATCACACCCCAAGGCGTTTCATTCGATACGCCGATATAGCGAATTTTCCCGGCCTTAATTAGCTCAGCTAGCGCTTCAAGTGTCTCTATTAGCGTTACCTCTTCCTGTGTGTCAGGATAAGGGTAATTCAGCTGACCAAAACAGTTAGTTTTTCGTTGTGGCCAATGCAGTTGGTAAAGATCAACATAGTCGGTTTGCAGACGTTTTAAGCTATCGTCGATGGCTAAGTGGATATTGCGACGATCTAAGCTCATATTTTCGCGGATGTAGGGAACATTACGCGGGCCTGCGACTTTTGTTGCGAGGACGACTTTTTCTCTTTTTCCGGATTTCGCTAGCCAATTACCAATGAATTGCTCCGTTAGACCCTGTGATTGTCCTTGTGGTGGAACAGGATACATTTCAGCGGTATCAATGAAGTTCACACCACGTTCCAATGCATAATCCAGTTGGCTGAATGCTTCTTGCTCGGTGTTTTGTTCACCAAATGTCATCGTGCCAAGACAGAGCTTACTAATCTCCAATGTGGAGTGAGGTAGCTTGTTATATTGCATCGACCTTCCTTGTTGTAAAGAGAGATATGATCCCACTATAGGGGAATCGAGTATCAATAGAAAAGGGGACAGCTAACAAATTCGCAAAATTGCGCAAGTTGACTACTATTGAATACTGGAGGTGAAGAATGCAAAAAACTCAGTTACATAAGTGGATTCATGGTGAACACAAAGAAAGTTACCAGCCACCTAAGGTGTTTGTTATAAGCTGTTCAGACCTATCTCAATACTTGCTCGCAGTTGAATACAAGCACAAACTCGAACCAATAAGAATCGACGATGACCCCGTTCACTTTGACTCACTAGAACAAGTCAAAGATGAACTCAATCGTTTGGGAGTGGAGAGGGCATATCTTCGTTTACACAATGCTTATGATGAATGTGGTTTAGGTGATGGCCCTTCGTATCATGATCAAGAGATATTACTCACAACCCACTAAATGAAGTTGTTCTCCAAAATCTTTGCCGTAAATTGGGTTCTTAAATAAAAACCTAGCGGCAGGGTTTTTATTGGCTTTCCACTGGCACCATAGGCCTCTGTTAGAACACGACTGTTTGCTGCTTTCGGACGAAGTTGTAGCACTTCTCCGTGACGTGCGGTGATCTGTTCAACACGACCGAGCACGATCATTTCCATTAATTCTTCCCAGTCAGTGCGCAGTTGCTGTTCTTCTTCCTCCGTTGGGGACCAGATAAGAGGAGAGCCCACTCGCCTTTCCGAAAGGGGGATCTCTCGTTCTCCTTCAACTGGAACCCAAAGCACGCGTGACAGTTTATTACGCACGTGGCTGGTTTCCCAAGTCAGGCCGTGGACACCGATCAGCGGAGCGACACAAACAAAAGTCGTTTCGAGTGGTTTTCCGGTATAGCTGATCGGGATTGTCTTTAGTTCAATTCCCAGCTGTTCAAAATCTTGTTGTGGCTTGCTGCCCGCGGTTGCTCCTAGATGCCACTCCAATAGTTGTCCAACCCATCCTTTATCTCGGCGAAGATCGGGTGGCACATCAATGTCGGCTTCTGCCGCTAACTCTTGAAAGGACATCCCCGCAATATCGCAGGCTCTGGAGAGTAACTCTTGCTCGGACTTAGGCTCTGATTTCATATCGGTTGGTGTCGATTGGTTTAATGTGCTTATTGTAGCGAATTACTTTCAAATTACGACCAACAAGCAAAGATCGAACAGTTCGAAAAATTGGTGAAAAGATCAACGTTCAACTAGTTATCCACAGGTGATGACGAAAAAAAGTGATTTTTTTGCAAGTATGTATGAATCAACAGGGGTTTAGGCAGACAAAATAGCTTGAGTTTTTGCTCGGATGATGACTCTTGATGATCGTGGTGTGGATAAATGCACTGCTGGTGGATCTTTGACCGATCTGATCATGAAGATGAATTGCTCTAACGATAGGTCTTTATGATATTTGGTTTGAATATTTAAGTTGTTGTTTTTATTTTATTTATTTCTATTGTTTTCATGTTTTTTATGTGTTTCCTTCTCAAGCTGTATGCTTATTGATCACTTTCTCATTGATTCTTCACATACTTATACACAGAAAAGGTGAATAAATGTGGGCTATGTCTCACAACTGTGTGAGTAACCTTTGGTTTGATTAAAAGTTATCCATTTTGGGTGTCCAAAGTAATATTTTCTGTGTTAGTCACACTAGTAAGTTTGCTCATATTGGGGATATGTGGAAAAATCACTGTAATTAAGAATTTAATAGAGGTTGGCCAGTGATAGATGGCGATGGTTACCGCTTAAATGTGGGTATTGTAATCTGTAACAGCCATGGTCAGGTCTTCTGGGCAAAACGATACGGACAACACTCTTGGCAATTCCCTCAGGGAGGGATTGATGAAGGTGAAACCCCTGAACAAGCAATGTACAGGGAGTTATATGAAGAGGTTGGTCTTAGCAAAAAAGACGTAAAAATCGTAGCGACGAGTCGTCATTGGCTGAGGTACAAGTTACCTAAGCGGCTAGTTCGTTGGGATTCTAAGCCTGTTTGTATCGGCCAAAAACAGAAATGGTTTCTACTGCGTTTAGATTGTGATGAATCAAGGATCAACATGCAACGTGGTAGTTCCCCTGAATTTGATGGTTGGCGTTGGGTAAGTTATTGGTATCCAGTCAGACAAGTGGTTTCTTTTAAGCGCGATGTTTATCGTCGGGCAATGAAAGAGTTTGCATCAATGGCAATGCCATTTAAAGAACGCAGAGTGAAAGGCAAACGTAAACACAAAAGAGGATAGACATGCTTTCTCAACTAAGGGAAATAGTTGAACAAGTTTCTAAAGTCGATGAAGTTCATCAGGCTTTAGATATCTTGGTTAAACAAACATGCAGTGCGATGAGCACTGAGTGTTGCACTGTCTATCTCGCCAATGAAGAGATGCAGCGCTTAGAGTTAATGGCGACTCAAGGCCTGCGTTTCAAAGGCGACAAAATCCACATTCGCTTTAGTGAAGGTCTCGTTGGTTTGGTTAAGCGTAGTGCCGAACCTCTTAACATTGCTGAAGCCTCAAAACACCCCGATTTCAAGTACTTTTCTGAGCTTGGTGAAGAGATTTATCAAAGCTTCCTTGGCACGCCAATTATCTATCGTAAGCAAGTTCTCGGTGTATTGGTGGTTCAGCAAAAAACGCCTCGCTTATTTAATGAGATGGAGGAGTCATTCCTAGTCACGCTGGCTGCTCAGCTTGCGGTTATCATTGCGCATGCCCAAACTCAGGGACATTGGCGTCTTGAGAAAAAACAGCAAGCAATACGTGGCGTACCCGCTTCATCAGGGGTAGCGATAGGTGATTTTTGGTGGGATGACACCCAGCCTGATCTGACGAATGTTTATCCTGCATCGACGTTGGATATTGAGCGCGAACAAGAGTGGTTACTGTTGGCGATCGAAGAGGCGTTGAATGATTTTCGCCGAATGCGTAAGCGACTTGATAACGAGATCAATAAAGATGCGCTAGCGATTTTTGATCTGTTTACCCACCTGCTTAATGATCCTATGCTGCGTAAAGATTTAAAGGCGCAGATTCACAAGGGAGACCGAGCAGACTGGGCATTGCGTCAAGTGGTCGAATCCTACTCTAACCGTTTTGCTCGTATGTCGGATGTTTATCTCAGAGAACGAGCTCAGGACATCCGCGAATTGGGGCAACGGTTATTGTTCTTCTTGTACAACACGGATCAAGATAGAACTGTCATTGATAAACCCGTTATTTTAGTCGTGAGGGAGTTGACAGCAAGCTTGCTCGCTTCGATTCCCAAAGATAAGTTACTCGCGGTTATCTCACTGGAAGGAGCGGCCAATTCTCACGCTGCGATTCTTTCCCGTGCATTAGGCATTCCCGCGGTTATGGGGGCTAACCTTAACCCTAAAGCGATAAAAGGCAAGTTGGGTATCGTCGATGGTTACAGCGGAAAAATACTGATTTCGCCAAACAAACAGTTACTACGCGAGTACCGTGCTTTAGCTAATGAAGAGCGTGAATTGGCTAACAAGGTTAATCAACGCATCGAAGACCCCGCTTTTACCAAAGACGGTAAGCGAATTGAGGTGATGTTGAACGCGGGTTTGAGTGCTGATGCCAATATTGCGATTAACCAAGGTGTCGACGGCGTAGGGCTTTATCGAACCGAGATTTCTTTCTTACTTCAACACAGGTTTCCGTCAGAAGAAGAGCAGACTCAGCAGTATCAAGCTGTGTTAGACACCTATCCAGATAAACGTGTGGTGATGCGTACCTTGGATGTGGGTGGTGATAAGGCATTGCCATATCTACCCATTGAGGAAGACAACCCATTTTTAGGCTGGCGTGGGATTCGTTTTACATTGGATCATCCAGATATTTTCTTGATGCAGATCCGCGCTATGATGCGTGCGAGTGCCACTCATCAGAATTTAAGTATCTTGTTACCTATGGTTTCTGGGGCTCAAGAGCTTGATGATGCGATTGCTCTAATAGAACGCGCTCACCAAGAAGTGGTGCTGTTAGATCAACGCATTCGCATGCCACAAATCGGAGTGATGATCGAAGTTCCATCGATGATCTATCTGCTGCCGTTGATTGCTAATAAAGTCGATTTTGTTTCTATCGGGACTAATGACTTAACTCAGTATCTACTAGCGGTTGATCGCAACAACTCACGTGTAGCGGATGTTTATGAGTCAATGCACCCTTCGGTGATCATGGCCCTTAAGCATATTCATTCGACCTGTCAGGAATTAAATATTCCAGTCTGTATCTGTGGAGAGCTCGCTGGTGACCCAATTGGCGCTTTATTGATGGTCGGTTTAGGTTATCGAAGTCTAAGTATGAATACCTCAAACGTTGCTAAGGTGAAGTACTTGTTGCGTCATACCGAAACTGGAGAATTGCAACAACTGGCTGACAAAGCTCTGATGCAACCTTATGGTCATAACATTTATACTATGATGCAGTCATTTTTTGAGGATAAGGGCTTCGCAGGCTTTATTCGAGCAGGTAACAAATAGGGTTCAATGTGTCGATAGAATTACTTTTGTCTTTTATGGCTCTCGGTGCCGTGGTCGGCGTCATGGCTGGTTTGTTGGGGATAGGTGGTGGGCTCATTGTTGTTCCAGCCTTATTGTTCATGCTCCCTGCGGCCGGTATCGATGCAAATATTAGTATGCACATTGCTCTGGCTACGTCATTAGCGAGTATTATTGCGACCTCTGGTTCATCTGCACTCAATCATTTTAGACTTGGGAATGTCGATATGTTCGTGGTCAAGTGGTTGATGCCAGGTGTGGTTGTTGGCGGGTTTTTAGGCGCGAATGTCGCCGAATGGATTCCGTCTCAACACTTACCGAGAGTCTTCGGGGTTATCGTATTGTTACTGGCTATTCAGATGTTATTTTCTATTCATGGTAAAGCATCTAAGAGCATGCCAGGCAGCACTGCCACTATGTTTTATGGCACGGGTATTGGTGTTATTTCGAGTCTCGCTGGTATTGGTGGCGGTTCTCTCTCGGTTCCGTTCTTAAACCGCCATGGTATCGAAATGCGCAAAGCAGTGGGTTCGTCGTCAGTGTGTGGTTGCCTTATCGCCATTTCAGGAATGGTGGGCTTTATTCTCCATGGTTACAAGATTGAGGATTTGCCAGCGTATAGCATTGGTTACGTTTATTTACCTGCTTTAATCGCAATTGCATCCACCTCTATGCTCACCACGCGCATTGGTGCTAAGCTTGCTACCTCATTACCTACACCTACATTGAAAAAAATCTTTGCACTATTTTTAATGTTTGTTGCCGGAACTATGTTGCTATAACGCGCTCTCATCTTATACGTTTCGAAATAATCTGAACTTTATAAAGAGTATTAATCCTATGTCTCAGGGATATCTAACTTTTCCAAATATTGATCCAGTGCTTGTCTCCATTGGACCGCTATCTATCCGTTGGTATGGATTGATGTATTTAGTCGGCTTTGCTTTCGCGCTCTGGCTTGCCAATAGACGAGCTGATAAAGCCGATAGTGGCTGGACGCGAGAGCAGGTATCTGACTTGCTATTTGCCGGTTTCTTAGGGGTTGTGATCGGTGGCCGTGTTGGCTATGTAATTTTCTATAACTTTGACCTTTTCCTTCAAGACCCACTTTATTTATTTAAGGTCTGGACGGGGGGAATGTCGTTCCACGGTGGTCTCCTTGGTGTGATTAGCGCCATGTTCTGGTACGCAAAGAAAAATGGCCGTACCTTTTTTGGTGTCGCTGACTTTATCGCGCCGTTAGTGCCATTTGGTTTAGGTATGGGACGTTTGGGTAACTTTATGAATAGCGAACTGTGGGGACGTGTAACCGATGTGCCATGGGCGTTTGTCTTCCCTAATGGTGGTCCTTTGCCTCGCCATCCGTCTCAGCTTTATGAGATGGCGTTGGAAGGTGTGGTACTGTTCTTCATCTTAAACTGGTTTATCAAAAAACCTCGCCCGCTCGGTTCGGTGTCTGGATTGTTTCTCGCGGGTTACGGAACCTTCCGTTTCCTTGTAGAATACGTGCGCGAACCGGATGCCCACTTAGGTCTATTTGGTGGATTTATCTCAATGGGACAAATCCTCTCACTACCTATGGTGATTATCGGGATTCTGATGATGGTTTGGGCGTATAAACGTGGCCATTACAAAGATGAATTACCACAACAAGCGAAGTAAGGAATTGGTGTGAAACAGTATTTAGATCTCTGTCAGCGAATCGTTGACCAAGGTGAGTGGATTGAAAACGAACGTACTGGCAAACGTTGCCTGACCGTTATCAATGCGGATCTAACGTACAACGTGGCAAATAACCAGTTTCCATTGGTGACAACGCGAAAAAGCTTCTGGAAGGCCGCCGTTGCTGAGCTACTTGGCTATATTCGTGGTTACGATAACGCTGAGGACTTTCGCAAACTAGGTACGAAAACGTGGGATGCAAATGCGAATCTGAATGAAGCTTGGCTAAATAACCCTTACCGTAAAGGTGACGATGATATGGGGCGCGTTTACGGCGTTCAGGGGCGAGCATGGGCCAAACCTGATGGTGGTCATATCGACCAACTGCGTAAAATTGTAGATGATCTGACTCGTGGTGTTGATGATCGCGGTGAAATTCTAAACTTCTACAACCCTGGTGAGTTCCATATGGGTTGCTTGCGTCCTTGTATGTACAGTCATCACTTCTCGTTACTGGGTGATACGCTTTATTTAAACAGTACTCAACGCTCTTGTGATGTTCCTCTTGGGCTTAATTTCAATATGGTTCAGGTCTACGTCTTTTTGGCCATTATGGCGCAAATTACCGGTAAGAAGCCGGGTCAGGCGTATCATAAGATTGTTAACGCACATATCTATGAAGACCAATTGGAGTTGATGCGTGATGTGCAGCTAAAGCGTGAGCCACTAAAAGCGCCGAGCTTCCATATTAACCCTGAGATTAAGAGTCTAGAAGATTTAGAAACTTGGGTGACACTGGATGATTTTTGGGTTGAAGGTTATGAGTACCATGATCCGATTCAATATCCGTTTTCGGTGTAACACGGTTTAATTTTGAATAATGAGAAAAGGGCTCCAAGAGCCCTTTTTTTTGTTTTTCAGATGGTTATTTCAGCGCGTTGGCGACAAACTTGTAGATAGGATCCGTAAGCGCAGGATTAGCGATAGCCGGACTAATAAACTTAGGAGGAATAAGGATACCGTCCTCGACCAAAGATTTTATGGTCGAGAAATAGCGTATCTCCGTTTTACCTGCCAGCAGCAAATTAAAATCCTCACCGAGTTGCTCATAGGCGTTGAGAATCTCTCTAAACCCTCTGAGATAGAGGTAATCTTTGGTATAGCCTCCACCACGGTATACACGGCTTGTAATCGTAAATGCCGTCATATCGTCCGCTTTATACTGCTCTTTAAGTAGCATAAAGGTATTTCTAAAATCGCGGTCAACGATCATGGATTCTACTGCGACAACACGAAGTGCCAATGTTCTGAGGCGTTGCAGACTAAAGTGACCAGAAAGAAACTCACATAAGATAGCCAGCCCTTCTTGAGTAGTCGTATTGACAGGACAACCTAGACTCAGCAACTTCAGTGGTTGTGCTTGACCATTCAAAGTGGTTAACAGGTGGACACCTAATTCATGGTGGGCGAGGGCGTGAAGTTCATTCGCAGAGATGCTTGCCGAAGCATTAATTTTTACTTTGGTTCCTGACACTAATGCATTGGCGATCATGCTATCGTTGATTTCTATCTCCCCTGAATAGCCATGCTGGAAGCAAAACTGCTGCATAAACGCTGCAATCTCTTCACTGTTGTGGCGTGGAGAAGTATCTTCGTCAATGGGCAGATGTAGCAAGAAATGCGCATTTCGCACGTCCTTACTGCTTGGCTCACCAAAATAGCGTAGCGAGTTATACAAGAAGTCCGCACAACCAATAGAACTGAGCTGATCAAGCTTATCGGCATAGGATTGAATCACTTCAGCATAGAGTGAACGGAGTTTTTCATTATCGATATTTTCGATAGGAAGAGAGTAAAGATCACGCTTGGCTTGATGAACATCAAACGTCTGCTCTTTATAGACAAAGTTAGGCTCGACAGAAAATCGATTATCGAAAAAACGCTGCCTCTCTTCGGCATAATTTTGTGGCGTTACGCTGCTTAAGATATCGATATCTTCAACGAGTGATGACAGTTGTTGATCTATTTGCCCTGCCACGGCGAGTAGTTGTTCGTTTTCTTTATGGTCCATCATAGTGTACGTCGCTGTTTTTCTTCAGTGTGTATCAGCTGATGATTTTTTACCAATGAAAACCGATCCATAAATAACAAAAAAGGAGAGCATGGGCTCTCCTTTCAGAAATCGTATTGGCTGATTATGCAGTCATTGCCAGAATCACACCAGGTAGCAAGATAAATACGGATAGTAAGTAACCTATAACGACCGTTTTATTCTTAACTGCCATATCAGAAATGAAGTCAGCACCTTTGAGAGGAATTTCACGTAGGAATGGAATTCCGTAGATTAATACTGTTGCCATGATGTTGAATACTAAGTGAACCAGAGCAATTTGAAGAGCGAATACTGCGAACTCACCAGATACTGCTGTTGCTGCTAGTAGAGCGGTAATACAAGTACCGATGTTAGCACCTAGTGTAAATGGGTATACATCACGAACTTTTAGTACACCAGTACCAACCAGTGGAACCATCAGGCTTGTTGTTGTCGATGAAGACTGAACCAGCACAGTAACAATTGAACCAGACGTGATGCCGTGAATTGGACCACGACCAATCGCATTTTTTAGGATCTCACGCGCACGGCCAACCATTAGACTCTTCATCAACTTACCCATTACAGTAATTGCGACGAAGATAGTTGCGATACCCAGTGCGATAAGCAGGACACCACCAATCGTGTCACCAAATGTGCTTAGCGGTTCTTTCACTGCGCTAACAACGGGTTTAGTAATTGGTTTGATGAAGTTAAGACCTTTGATGCTCATATCACCCGTTGCTAGGAACGGAGAAACTAACCAATGAGAAATCTTATCTAAAATACCAAACATCATTTCAAGAGGTAGGAAGATCGCAACCGCAAGAAGGTTAAAGAAGTCGTGAATAGTTGCACTGGCAAAAGCGCGCTTAAACTCTTCTTTGCAACGAACGTGTCCTAATGAAACAAGCGTATTTGTTACTGTTGTTCCGATATTCGCACCCATCACCATAGGGATAGCTGTTTCTACCGGAAGACCGCCGGCAACGAGGCCCACGATAATTGAAGTTACTGTACTTGAAGACTGGATCAGTGCTGTTGCGACTAAGCCGATCATCAAACCTGCTACAGGGTGAGAGGCAAATTCAAATAGAACTTTAGCTTGATCGCCAGTCGCCCATTTAAAACCACTGCCAACCATCGATACCGCTAGAAGTAGCAGATACAACATGAATGCCAAGTTAGCCCAGCGCAACCAGCGAGTAGTGCTCGAAATTGGCGCCGCTGTAGTAGTAGCTTGGTTCATAATCATTTTCTCCGTGGACCGTTAATGTCTTTATTTTGGTCTGTTGTTGAAACTGAGGCTGATGGTAGAGATGAAATATTTCAGTAATATTACAGTTCCGTGTAACCGCTTTGTTTTTCATCATAACAAACGAATACAGCTGTATTTTGAATTTTACAATAGATTTAAGGTTTTGATTTTAAAGTTGTTTTTGCTTTATTTATTAGTGATTGTTCAATGTGACAAAAATCAAAAAAAAAGGAGAAAAAATCCTTTTGGTGATTCATTTATTACATTGGTTTGTAATAATTGAATTTAAAAGTTCGGTAAAATAGACGGTAATTTGTAAATGTGTAAGTTTTTCCGAGTTATTGTTGTCATGCTCAGCATTTGTTATAACCTTATCCATTCGAACTTAAAGAGTCATCGCGATGTCGCATTTAAATTACAACCACCTCTATTACTTCTGGATGGTCTGCAAGCAAGGTTCTGTAACAAAAGCGGCCGATGCTCTGTTTTTGACCCCGCAGACGGTTACTGGCCAAATTAAAGCGCTTGAAGATCGAATGGACGGTAAGTTAACGAAACGCAATGGTCGCAGTATTGAACCTACAGAGCTTGGCCAATTGGTATTTAAGTATGCCGATAGAATGTTTGGCCTAAGTTATGAAATGCTCGACATCGTTAATTACAGCCAACGAGCCAACATACTCTTTGATGTTGGTGTGGCTGATGCGCTTTCTAAACGTTTGGTGAGCAAAATTTTGTTAACCACTGTGCCTGATGACAATAGCATCCATTTACGGTGTTTTGAGTCGACTCATGAAATGCTACTTGAACAGCTTTCCCAGCATAAGCTGGATATGATTTTATCTGATTGTCCGGTTGACTCGAGCCAAAGCCCTGGCCTCTATAGTAAGAAACTTGGTGAATGCAATATGAGTTTCTTCTGTTCAGGTAATGTGGATAGTGTCAGTTTTCCTGCTGTATTAGAGCAGCGTAAATTGCTTATTCCTGGTAGTCGTACCGCAATGGGCCGCAAAGTATTACAGTGGTTTGATCGACAGGGTCTTCAAGCGAATATCCTTGGTGAGTTTGATGATGTGGCATTAATGAAAGCATTTGCCCGTTACCATCATAATGTCATCTTCTTAGCGCCGTCTATTTACGTTAAAGAAGTAGAAAGTGATCTCCCATTGCAGTTGATAGGCCATATTGATGAACTGAAAGAAGAGTATTATGTGATATTCGCTGAAAGGATGATTCAACACCCTGCTGTAAAGAATGTTTGTGATGTAGATTTTACGAGTTTATTTAATTAAACCAGATGGTTAATTAAACTGAATAGATTATTTTTCTCAGTTGAATTAATATTTGAATGATTCGCTTAAACATAATTATTAATCGTGCGAATCTGGTTAGTACAGAAGGTTAGTTATTTCTGTAAGGCTGAAAATTTTTGTCAAAGTTATGCTTGTATCAAGAGGTCATTGGTGATGGATTTACAAGAGATGGAAAAAAACTCTGCAAAGGCAGTGGTGCTACTCAAGGCGATGGCGAATGAACGACGTCTTCAGATTTTGTGCCTGCTCCATAACCAAGAGTTATCCGTTGGAGAGTTGTGCTGCAAACTGGAATTGAGCCAGTCAGCGTTGTCGCAACATTTGGCTTGGTTAAGAAGAGATGGACTGGTTCATACTCGAAAAGAAGCTCAAACGGTTTATTACACATTAAGCAGTGAAGAAGTGAAGTCTATGATTCAGTTACTACACGAGCTTTACTGTGATAATTAAGAACAGGTGATGAGCAATTAATTGCTCATTTACAAATAGCAGATATAAAAAAACCGGCCAAGGCCGGTTTTTTCTTTCACTGTATAATCAGAGTTCTATTAAAGAGCTTTGATTGCAGCAGAGAAACGAGACTTATGACGTGCAGCTTTATTCTTGTGAATAAGGCCTTTAGTAGCCATGCGGTCTAGGATTGGTGTAACTGTAGCAAAAGCTTCAGTTGCAGCAGCTTTGTCGCCTGCTTCGATAGCAGCAACAGTTTTCTTCATGTAAGTACGCATCATTGAGCGACGGCTAGCGTTGTGCTGACGACGTTTCTCAGCCTGGATAGCGCGCTTCTTAGCAGATTTACTATTTGCCAAGGGTCTAACTCCCAAAAACTTAGTTCAGTGACAATTTAAGGGCGAGGAATATCCCCTATTTGCTCTTAAATGTCAAATAATTTGTGCAAAAACCAATCGAGCCAAACAAATTTTGGATTGAAAGGTCTTCACGGTTAAGATGGCGGGGATTCTAACAGTATTTTTTTTTCAATGCTAATACTAATCTGCTCTGGTTATGACATTCCTAGTGTAAAGTAGAGCGAAATTTTTGATTCCCGAGGTAATTGTGAGTAAACGCCTACTCAAGTCTGGCATGATAGTGAGTGCCATGACCCTGATTTCTCGCGTACTTGGCCTAGTGCGAGATGTTGTTGTTGCCAACCTGATGGGGGCGGGTGCAAGCGCTGATGTTTTCTTCTTTGCCAATAAAATTCCCAACTTCCTCAGGCGTTTATTTGCTGAAGGTGCATTCTCTCAGGCATTTGTTCCTGTTCTGACGGAGTATCATGCTGCGGGAGATATGGATAAAACTCGCCAACTTATTGCGAGGGCCGCAGGTACCTTAGGGGTTCTTGTCTCGATAGTGACATTGTTTGGTGTCTTAGGTTCGGGAATCGTGACGGCTCTATTTGGTTTTGGCTGGTTTTTAGATTGGATGCATGGCGGCCCGTCGGCAGAAAAGTTTGTTCTGGCCAGCCTGATGCTCAAAATTACCTTTCCATATTTATGGTTCATCACGTTTGTCGCTCTTTCTGGGGCAATACTTAACACCATGGGGAAATTTGCCGTTTCTTCATTTACCCCAGTGTTCCTCAATGTGATGATCATTTTATCGGCCTGGTTTATTGCTCCTCAGCTAGCTCAACCAGAAATTGGTTTGGCGATTGGTGTGTTCCTCGGTGGTTTAGTCCAGTTCCTTTTTCAAATCCCATTTTTGATAAAAGCAGGAGTGATGGTTAAACCTCAGTGGGGATGGCGAGATCCTGGTGTGGTCAAAATTCGCACGTTAATGATTCCAGCGTTATTTGGCGTATCAGTGAGTCAGATAAACTTGCTGTTTGACACTTTTATCGCCAGCTTCCTTCAAACGGGATCGATCAGTTGGCTTTATTACTCAGACCGTCTGCTTGAATTTCCTCTTGGCTTATTTGGTATAGCCATTGCGACAGTCATCCTACCCGCGCTGTCACGCAAACACGTCGATGCTCACAACGAAGGTTTTGCCCAGACAATGGACTGGGGCGTACGCATGGTGACACTACTGGGTATTCCCGCGATGTTGGGCTTGATGGTGCTAGCAAAACCTATGTTGATGGTGCTGTTCATGCGTGGGGAATTTACGCCACAAGATGTCGAGTTTGCTTCGATGTCATTGATGGCTTATGCGTCTGGTTTACTCAACTTTATGCTGATTAAAGTTCTCGCCCCTGGTTATTATTCTCGCCAAGATACAAAAACGCCAGTGAAGTACGGCATTATCGCAATGGTAACGAACATGGTCTTCAATGCTATCTTCGCTTATTTTTATGGCTATGTCGGTCTGGCTATTGCGACGGCACTATCGGCTTTGGTCAACATGACTCTACTATATAGAGGTTTGCATATCGCAGGTGTTTATCAGTTAACACGCAAAACACTCATTTTTGTTGGCAAGCTAATTATCGCGGGGGGCTTAATGGTCACAGCGATCATGTGGCAGTTGGAAGAGATGAGTGTTTGGCTGAGCTGGAGTTTAGCTCATCGCGTGATGTGGTTGTCTATGCTGATTGGTTTAGGTGCAGGGGTTTATTTGGTGACACTTCTGGTTATGGGTATACGTTTAAAAGACTTAAAAGCAGCGACAGAGCGAACCTGATTAGTATATAATTCGTCAGTTTCACGCAATGTTTACTCTTTTAGACAGTATTTATAGCCAATAGATAGGTTTTTAGCAGTCCCCAATGGAATTGATTCGAGGTATTCACAATATCAAACCCCACCATCAAGGGTGTGTATTGACGATCGGAAACTTCGATGGTGTTCATCTTGGACATCAGGAAGTATTACGACAAGTGTCTGAACAGGCTAAGGAATTAGGTCTGCCCTCGACGGTAATGACATTCGACCCTCAGCCATTGGAACTGTTTGCTAAAGATAAAGCACCAGCGAGGCTGACACGCCTCAGAGATAAGTTTGTGCAACTGAGTAAATTGAATATTGAAAGGTTGCTTTGTGTAAACTTTAACCTTAAGTTCGCCAATCAAACCCCTGAGGCATTTATTAGTGACTTGTTGGTAGCGCGTTTGGGTGTTAAGTTTCTCGTCGTAGGCGATGATTTCTGCTTTGGTCATGGTCGTAAGGGGAACTTTGCGATGCTGCAAGAAGCAGGAAAAAAGTACGGCTTTGAAGTGGTCAGCACACAAAGCTTTCGCTTAGCTGAGTTGCGGGTTAGCAGCACAGCAATACGTCGGGCATTAGCGCAAGATAAGCTTGATGAAGCTGCGCAAATGTTAGGTCGTCATTATAGTATTAGTGGTCGAGTCTCTCATGGTCGTAAATTGGGTAGAACCATTGGTTTCCCTACGGCAAATATCCCACTAAAGCGTTGCGTATCTCCAGTGTCAGGTGTTTATACCGTAGAGGCATTAGGTCTTGATGATGGGCCTATCGGAGGTGTGGCGAACATTGGTAACCGACCGACGGTTAACGGCGTACGTCAGCAACTAGAAGTACATTTATTCGACTTTAAAGCCAATTTATATGGCAAACAGTTGGAAATCGTACTTTTAGATAAGATTCGAGATGAGCATAAATTTGAGTCATTCGAAGCTTTGAAACAACAAATTGAATTGGATGCTGAAGCAGCAAGGGTGTGGCTGCGTCAGCGTAAAGACCAAGCGGTTTAGTTCGCTGCTTGGCATAATGTCTAACTGTCACCCAACACAACGGAATTAAGAATCGATGAGTGAGTATAAAGATACCCTGAACCTTCCTGAAACAGGGTTTCCGATGCGCGGCAATCTGGCCAATCGTGAGCCAGAGATGCTTGAGCGTTGGTACAAAGAAGACCTTTACGGTGAAATCCGTAAAGCGAAGAAAGGCAAAAAATCTTTCGTTCTACACGATGGTCCTCCATACGCGAATGGTGACATTCACATTGGCCACGCACTAAACAAGATTCTTAAAGACATTATTATTAAATCCAAAACACTTTCTGGTTTTGATGCACCGTACATTCCAGGTTGGGACTGTCACGGCCTACCAATTGAACTAATGGTAGAGAAGAAGAAAGGCAAACCAGGCCAAAAGATCTCTGCGGCAGAGTTCCGTGAAGAGTGTCGTAAATACGCTCAAGGTCAGGTTGAAGGTCAAAAAGAGAGCTTCAAGCGTCTAGGTATCATGGGAGAGTGGGATAAGCCTTACCGCACGATGGATTTTGCTACCGAAGCAAATATCATCCGCGCGTTAGGTAAAATCGCTGACAATGGTCATCTACTGAAAGGCTTCAAGCCAGTTCATTGGTGTACGGACTGTGGTTCGGCACTTGCTGAGGCTGAAGTAGAGTACAAAGACAAAGTTTCTCCTTCGATTGATGTTCGCTTCAAAGCGACAGATGCTGCGGCTCTACTGTCGAAGTTTAATCTTATTGAAGGTCATGAAGGCGAAGGCGATATCTCAATTGTTATCTGGACGACGACACCGTGGACACTGCCAGCAAACCGCGCAGTATGTTTACGCGGTGATCTAGAGTATGTACTTGTCCAAATTGAAGGTGAGTCGAAAGAGCGCATCATCGTTGCGTCTGAATTAGCGAAAGATGTCATGGACCGTGCTGGTATTGAGCACTTCCACAACCTAGGTTTTGCTAAGGGTAGTGATCTTGAATTGCTTCAGTTCAATCACCCATTCTATGACTTTACCGTGCCAGCGATCTTAGGTGATCACGTGACTACTGATTCGGGTACAGGTGTTGTCCATACCGCGCCAGGTCACGGTCAAGAAGACTTCGCAGTAGGTAACCAATACAACCTAGAAGTGGCTAACCCTGTAGGTTCAAACGGCGTTTACCTACCAGATACTGAGTTGTTTGCTGGTCAACACGTATTCAAAGCGAACGATGCGGTCGTTGAAACGCTCAAAGAAAAAGGCGCGCTTCTTCATCAGCACGCTTATGAGCACAGCTACCCACACTGTTGGCGCCATAAGACTCCAATCATCTTCCGTGCAACACCTCAGTGGTTTGTATCGATGGACCAAGCAGGTCTACGTGCTAAAGCACTAGAGTCAATCAAAGGTGTGGAGTGGATGCCTGAGTGGGGTCAAAGTCGTATCGAAGGTATGATTGAAGGTCGTCCTGAGTGGTGTATCTCACGCCAACGTACTTGGGGTGTGCCGATCGCTCTATTCGTTCACAAAGAAACTGCAGAGCTTCATCCAAACACAATTGAACTGGTTGAGAAAGTTGCTCAACTTGTTGAAGAAAAAGGCATCCAAGCTTGGTGGGATCTAGAAATTTCAGATCTACTTGGTGATGACGCTGATAAATACGAGAAAGTACTTGATACTCTAGACGTATGGTTCGATTCAGGTGTTACTCACTATTCAGTGGTTGACGCTCGTGAAGAGTACAACGGCAACAGTGCAGATCTTTACCTGGAAGGTTCTGACCAACACCGTGGTTGGTTCCAGTCGTCATTGATTTCATCTATCGCGATGAAAGGTGAAGCGCCATACAAGCAAGTGTTAACGCACGGCTTCGTTGTAGATGGTCACGGTCGTAAGATGTCGAAATCGATTGGTAACGTAGTTGCACCGAAAGATGTCACGAACAAGCTAGGTGCAGATATTCTGCGTCTATGGGTTGCATCAACAGACTACACTGGCGAAGTCGCGGTATCTGATGAAATTCTTAAGCGCTCTGCTGATGCGTACCGTCGTATCCGTAACACAGCACGTTTCTTCCTTGCGAACCTAAGTGGTTTCAACCCTGCAACGGATATTGTTCCTGCAGAAGAAATGGTTGCACTTGATCGTTGGGCTGTTGGTCGCGCACTAGCGGCTCAGGAAGAAATTGTTAAAGCATACGGCGAGTACAACACTCACGCAGTGACTCAGCGCTTGATGCACTTCTGTTCGATTGAGATGGGTTCATTCTACCTAGACGTGATCAAAGACCGTCAGTACACAGCAAAACGTGGCGGACACGCTCAACGTAGCTGTCAGACGGCGCTTTACTACATCGTAGAAGCGTTGGTACGTTGGATGGCTCCTATCATGTCGTTTACAGCGGATGAAATCTGGAATGAAATGCCAGGTGAGCGCGATAAGTTTGTTTTCACTGGTGAATGGTTCGACGGCCTGTTCGGATTGACTGAAGGTGAAGAGCTGAACAACGAGTTCTGGGCTGAGATTCAGGTGATTCGTGGTAGCGTAAACAAGCTGCTAGAAGACGCTCGTAAAGACAAGACAATCGGTGGCTCTCTACAAGCTGAAGTCACGCTATATGCCGACGATGCACTTCTGGCTAAGCTAGGTAAGCTAGAAGACGAACTGCGTTTTGCTCTACTGACATCAACCGCCGTGGTTAAGTCTCTAGGTGAAAAATCTCAAGCAGCACAAGCGACCGATGTTGAAGGTCTGTTTGTTGAAGTTAAAGCGACTGAAAACGAGAAGTGTGACCGCTGTTGGCACCATACTCCAGACGTTGGTACGATCGAAGGCCATGAGAAGATCTGTGGTCGTTGTGTATCGAACGTAGATGGTGAAGGCGAAGTACGTAAATTTGCATAATTCGCATTAGCGTAACTGAACTTTTCAGAAATTAAATAGCCCCAGTATTTACTGGGGCTACTTTTAGGAACTGTATGAACGAGCAAACATTAACTCTTAAACAATCAGGTGTACGTTGGCTATGGCTAGCGTTGGTTATCTTCCTTGCGGACATCGGTATTAAACTGTTTGTGATGGATAATATGGGTTATGGATGGGCAAATCGAATAGAGGTACTGCCTTTCTTCAATTTCCTTTATGTTCATAATTACGGCGCTGCGTTTAGCTTCCTGAGCGATCAGGCTGGCTGGCAACGTTGGCTATTTACTGGGATTGCATTTGCAGTCACCGCAATGCTGACTTACTGGATGAGTAAACTTCCAGCGGCCGAAAAGTGGAACAATATCGCCTACGCTATGATTATTGGTGGTGCGGTAGGTAACGTCTTCGATCGTGTCGTCCATGGTTTTGTGGTCGATTACCTCGACTTTTACTGGGGTAATTATCATTGGCCAGCATTCAATCTGGCTGATACTACTATCTGTATTGGTGCTGCGATGATTATCTTAGATGGCTTTCGTAAAAAAGACGACGCCAAAGCTTAATTCGTGATGAATTGAATAACCCTAAGCGCTGTCGGTTGATTACGATGGCGCTTTTTAGTATACCCGTCTAGTTTGAATCCGAGCGCCAATTTGACGGCGACACCTCTATTAAAACAATAACGACACCAAGGAAGCAGTAACGTGACTACAATCGCCCAAGATTCAGCAGTAACTTTGCACTTTACGATCAAAATGAAAGACGGGTCTGTTGCCGACAGTACCCATAACATGGGCAAACCAGCCAAACTAGTGATTGGTGATGGTAGCCTTAGTGAAAACTTTGAACAGTGTTTGCTGGGTCTTAACTCAGGTGACCAAAAGGCCATTGAACTTAAAGCTCAAGATGCGTTTGGTTTGCCAAATCCAGACAATATTCATCATATGGACCGTGCTAAGTTTGTTGGTGACGCGGAAGTGGAAGTGGGCACCATCATGGCTTTTTCTGGTCCAGACGGAATGGAAATTCCTGGCATTATTACCGAAATAGCTGGCGACTCTGTGACCGTAGATTTCAACCATCCGCTAGCAGGACAGGATGTGACTTTTGAAGTTGAGATTTTGTCAGTAGAATAACCGCCCAAAGAAGAAAACAACGCCATGAGCAATGAAATGAAAATTCTATTAGCCAACCCTCGCGGTTTTTGTGCCGGTGTTGATCGTGCGATCAGCATTGTTGAACGTGCATTAGAAATGTACCAACCACCAATCTACGTACGCCATGAGGTGGTTCACAACCGTTTTGTCGTGGAAGGCCTCAAGCAGCGTGGTGCGATCTTTGTTGAAGAGTTGCATGAAGTTCCAGATGACAATATCGTTATTTTTTCTGCTCATGGTGTGTCTCAAGCAGTACGCAAAGAGGCCAAAGAGCGTGCTCTCACCGTTTTTGACGCAACTTGTCCCTTAGTGACTAAAGTGCACATGGAAGTAGCTCGTGCGAGTCGTAAGCATATGGAAGTCGTGTTGATTGGTCATGCTGGACATCCTGAAGTTGAAGGTACAATGGGGCAATACGCCAGTGATAAAGGCGGTATGTACTTGGTGGAAACGCCAGCGGATGTAATCGCTCTTAAAGATAAGGTGCGTGATCCAAGCCACCTGCACTATGTGAGCCAAACAACGCTATCAGTGGATGAGACTGCAGATGTCATTGACGAGCTGCGTCGTGTCTTCCCTGACATTCAGGGGCCGCGCAAGGATGACATCTGTTATGCAACGCAAAATCGCCAGGACGCGGTTCGCGAAATGGCAGAGGATGTGGATGTTATGATTGTCGTCGGGTCTAAAAACTCTTCAAATTCTACTCGCCTTAAAGAACTGGCAGAAAAGCTGGGAACGCCGGGCTACCTCACTGACTGCACGGAAGACATCAAGTCGGAATGGTTTGAAGGCAAAACGAAAGTAGGGGTGACCGCGGGTGCTTCTGCTCCAGAGGAGTTGGTCAACCAAATCTTAGACCGAATAAAAGAGTTGGTCGGTGCTCGCTCGGTAGAAGAGATTCAAGGACGTGAAGAGAATATGTTCTTTGAAGTACCGAAAGAGCTACAGATTAAGCAAATCGATTAATGATCAGAACAACAAAAAGCCAGCGTTAAAGCTGGCTTTTTTACGCGCTTTACAATAGAAAAGGCTCCCGAAGGAGCCTTAGTTTTCATTACGTTTTTGTTTTGAGCTACGCAGTTTCTGTGACTGCTTGTGGTTTCTCTTCGTCAGCAAGGTCAGTTTCACCTTTACCTTTGGATCTCTTAATCACGTAAGCGGTAACGGCTAGAGCAAACAGTACTCCAGAAATCGTTGAAATTTGAATTGGCAGACCAAAACCTAGTGAACTGTTATTGAGAATGAAGGTAACACACACTGTCGTCATGAACATTGCAGGGATAGTGGTAATCCAGTGCAGCTTGTTATGGCGCAGTAGGTACGCGGATGCAGTCCATAGCATCATGACTGCGGTCGTTTGGTTAGCAAAGCCGAAGTAACGCCAGATAATGCCGAAATCTACTTGAGTCAAGATGCCACCGATAACGAATAGTGGAACTGCCATCAATAGTCGGTTGCGCAGTGTTTTTTGCTCCATGTTGAAGTATTCAGCTAGGATCAAACGGCTAGAGCGGAATGCAGTATCACCAGAAGTGATAGGTAGGATGACGACACCGAGGAAAGCGATTACACCACCAAAGACACCGAGTAGGCCAAATGATGCGCTGTAAACGACATTACCAGGACCACCGTTTTTCACAGCTTCAGAGAGTGATTCTAGTGAGCCAAAGAAAGATAGAGCGATCGCACACCAGATTAGCGCGATGACACCTTCACCGATCATTGCACCGTAGAAGACGAAGCGACCATTCTTTTCATTTTCCATACAGCGAGCCATCAGCGGAGACTGGGTTGCATGGAAACCTGAAATTGCACCACATGCGATTGTGATAAATAGCGCTGGCCATAAAGGCATATCATTTGGGTTAAGGTTAGTTAGCATATCGCTGACTTGGAAATCACCCATTACAGTGTGTTCGCTAGAGAAAGCAATCGCTGTCATTAGGCCGACCGACATGAAGATAAGTAGGGCGCCAAATAGTGGGTAGAAGCGACCAATGATTTTATCAACAGGAACAATTGTAGCGATGATGTAGTAAGCGAAAATCGCGATAACCATGGTCGTCATGCTAACGTTCAGGCTAGTTTGATCGTTAATTAGGTTAGTGATCATTCCCGCAGGTGCTGAAACAAATACCACGCCGACTAGCAACAGAAGAACAATGGCAAAGATGTTCATAAAGTGTTTTGCGCCATTGCCTAGGTAGCGGCCTGTGATGGTCGGCACTGAAGCACCACCATTACGTACTGATAGCATACCTGAGAAGTAGTCATGTACCGCACCAGCAAAAATACAGCCGACCACAATCCATAGCATTGCTGCTGGGCCGTAAAGGGCTCCCATGATTGGGCCAAAGATAGGACCCACACCAGCAATATTCAGTAGTTGAACCAAGTAGACTTTTTTCGTCGACATTGGAACGTAGTCAACACCATCTTGCATAGTATGCGCAGGAGTTTGACGTTTTTCGTTAATACCAAAAATCTTCTCTACGAATGCACCGTAGAGAAAGTAGCCACCTATCAGGGCCGCGACACAGGTTAGAAACCACAACATAGCACTTGTTCCTTAGTGAAATTAATTAAGCTCACCATGCATACTAAGTCTTTCTCGGGCAATCATCATTCGCTTCTGAAGTGAGTGGTCGTATAGAAAAATGAGTGGTTTTCTGGGCTATTAAGTGGTTTTTTCTGTCAGTGAGTGGCAATTGTTGAAGTTTAGTGGTTTGATTAATCACTGGAGATAAAGTCAAGGAAAAACAATGAGGAAGATAATTGTCGTAGCCATAATGACGGTTCTGACTGCGTGTGTGAGTAGCCCTGAGCAACTCGCAAAACAAGGAGACTGGTATCAAATTGGTTTTCAAGATGGAGTCAGTGGTCACACTCAGCGTTCTTATAAAGAGCTGACAAGTTTAGGCGCAGTTAAGCAGGCAGATTATGAAACGGGTTACTCGGAAGGTATCGGCCAATACTGCAACCCAGATTTCGCCTATCAGATAGGATTGTCTGGTCAATATTACGAAGGTGTGTGTGAAGGTACAGAGAGTGCGCAAAAGTTTCGAATGGAATGGCAGCGTGGCTGGAATGAATACCAGAACTAGCCATTGTTAATCGCATATAACAGAGGGGAGCAAGTTAGCCTCTGCTCCCCTAGTTGTTCAGTTAATCGTTGTGGTGAAGCTGAACCGCTTTGCGCAAAAAACCGTCTTGTTTATCGAGTTTACTTTTTGCTTCAGCAACGTCCATTCCAGTGAGAATCATCAGAATGGCTACCTTAACGTCATAGTGAGTTTGTTCGAGCGTTGCAATCGCTTCACTGTTATCACAATCAGTTGCCTGCATAACGATGCGTGCAGCGCGTGCAACCAGCTTTTTGTTGGTTGCTTTCACATCAACCATTAGGTTCTGATAGCTCTTACCTAAACGAATCATTGATGCTGTCGTTAGCATATTCAGCACAAGTTTTTGCGCTGTTCCGGATTTTAATCGTGTCGATCCTGTAAGAGCTTCTGGCCCCACAATTGGGCTAATCGCTATTTGTGCAATATCGGCGATGGGAGAGTCAGGATTACAGGACAGGGCAACGGTGGTTGCGCCGATTTGGTTTGCGTATTCGAGCGCTCCAATCACGTAGGGTGTTCTGCCGCTGGCAGCAATACCAACCACCACGTCATTGTGAGCAAAATTGATCGCTTTAAGGTCTTCGATGCCTAAGGTAAATGAGTCTTCCGCGCCTTCTTTCGCTTTTAAAATCGCCTCTGGTCCACCAGCGATAAGTCCAATCACCATCTGATCGGATACGCCAAAAGTAGGAGGGCACTCTGAGGCGTCTAAAACACCCAAACGACCACTGGTTCCTGCCCCCATGTAGATCAAACGCCCTCCGCTCTTAAATGCCTCTGTGATTTTATCGACGGCTTGAGCGATTTCAGGTAACACTTTTTCGACCGCCAGAGGAACCTGTTGGTCCTGTTGATTGATTCGCTTGACGATTTCACTTGAAGGCAAGAGGTCGATATCCATGGTCTCAGGATTACGCCCTTCAGAAACTAAATGTGAAAGTGCAGCGATAAGCGCATCATTAGTCATAGTTGTCCTTATTTATCAGCAAAGTACATCACACCAAGGCTAGCCAGTTTGGAGGCTCCGGTGACTTCAGGCAGATTGCTTGGCAGATTGTGAATGCGGCGATAGGCCAGCCAAGCAAAGGCCATCGCTTCCATATTATTACTGTCGACGCCTTTGTCATCGGTTAGCATCACCTGCCAATCTGGCAATAGCTCGGCTAAGCGTTGCATGAGTAGTGGGTTATGAGCGCCTCCACCACAGGTTAATAACTCTGGCGTATCGCCTAGTTTGAATTTTTTGACTTCATTAGCAATAGTTTGCGCGGTGTATTCACACAAGCTTCTTTGCACATCAGCAACCTTCGTTGAGTAACGGTTGAGGATGTTTTCTAACCAAGGCAAGTTGAACAGTTCGCGTCCGGTGCTTTTAGGTGCTGGAAGTGTTAGGTAAGGCTCATCAAGGAGTTCTGACAGTAGGTCAGTATCAATCTTGCCTTGATTAGCAAGCTGAGCATCTTTATCGAACGCGATACCTTGATGTTTATAACACCACGCGTCCATCAACATATTGCCAGGGCCTGTGTCGTAACCAATGATGGGGTGCCCCGGTCTTAACACCGAAATGTTGGCAATGCCGCCGATATTGAGTACCACAACGCTTGAGCCATTCGATTTGAAAATTGATTGGTGGAAAGCAGGAACCAGAGGGGCACCTTGTCCACCCAGTGCAATATCTTTGCGTCGAAAATCGGCGACCGTATCTATCTGCGTTAGGGCTGCAATGATATTGGCATCACCAAGCTGGATGGTAAAAGGCGCGTCCCCATTAGGTTGGTGGAAGACGGTTTGACCATGATTGCCGATGGCAGTGATTTCTTTTGCTGTTCGTCCGCTTTTGGCCAACAGCGCTTGTACTGCTTCCGCATAAAGTTTGCCGAGTTGATGATCTATGTGACCAATTTCTGGAAGCGTAGTTGATTGACCCAGTGACACATTTAGGATTCGTTGTTTAAGCTGCTCTGGAATGGCATGGTCATGGTTTTCCAACAGGCGAATATGACAATCGTCAATCTCGACCAGTGCAGTATCGATTCCATCAAGGCTAGTGCCTGACATAATGCCAATGTATAACTCTTTTGTGGTCATGCTCAATTTTCGCTAACAGTGAAGTTTAACCGTTGTAAACAGAGAATAATCCTAATAACCTCGGGAGCATAGCGAAATTGAGCTGGATGTGGAGAAATTATGGGACCGTTATGGATCGATGTGGCTGGTTGTGAACTGACTGCAGAAGATAAAGAAATTCTTGAACACCCAACCGTAGGTGGTGTGATTCTTTTTTCTCGAAACTACCATGATAGTGCGCAATTATTGGCGTTAAATAAAGCTATTCGTCACGCGGCTAAGAGACCTATTCTGATTGGTGTTGATCAAGAAGGTGGACGAGTACAGCGCTTTAGAGAGGGGTTCTCCCGAATTCCCGCTGCGCAGAGATATGCCCAGTTTGAAAACAGTGAGCAGTTAGCTCAGCAAGGTGGTTGGCTGATGGCTGCTGAGCTGGTGGCCCATGATATCGATCTTAGTTTTGCGCCTGTGTTGGATCAGGGGCATGAGTGTAAAGCGATCGGAGACCGTTCGTTTGGTGAGGATATGGATACCATCGTTTGCCATAGTCTCGCTTACATGAAAGGAATGAAATCGGTAGGAATGGCGACAACTGGCAAGCACTTCCCTGGTCATGGTGGTGTGATTGCTGACTCACATTTAGAAACCCCATTTGATTATCGCGATAACATTCTCGAACAGGATATGGCGATATTTAAAGCGCAAATCGAAGCCGGCATTCTTGATGCAATGATGCCAGCTCATGTTGTTTTTCCCCATTACGATGACCAGCCAGCGAGTGGTTCTGAATACTGGCTCAAACAAGTACTGCGTTACCAACTAGGTTTTAAAGGCATCGTTTTTTCTGATGACTTAAATATGGAAGGTGCGGCGATTATGGGGGGGCCAGCAGAGCGGTCTCATCAAGCATTGGTCGCAGGCTGTGACATGCTGCTGTTATGCAATAATCGACAAGGTCAGATTGAGGTGTTAGACAATCTGCCGATCATGGAAACGCCTGAAGCGGTTAAACTGTTGAAGACACAAAGTTTTACCTTGGAAGATCTGCAACGCAGTGAGCAGTGGCGACAAGCGTCAGATGCGATGAAACGTATTTTAGAATCCTAACTGAAAGAGCCGCGACTGCGGCTCTTTTATTGATTGCTCAGTCAGTGAAAACCGAGTTTCTCTTTGAGGGTTTTAAGGTAACGACGACTCACTGGAAGAGGGTGATTGCTGACTGTGATAATTTCGGCCAAGCCATTTTCCAGTAGTTTAATTTCTTTAATGGCACTGATGTTGACGAGAAACTGTCGATGACAGCGAACAAGAGGTGTTTTCTCTTCTAACACTTTAAGTGTCAACTGAGACGTCGCTTTCTGTTCATGGGTCTGAACATGAACACCGCTAATGTCACTATAAGCAAACTCGACATCTTTAGTCGGAATAATAACGATTCTGTTGAGCCCAATACACGGCACCTGATCCAAACAAGGAGGAGCGATAGCGGCAATTTGCTCCTTATTGACTCGTTGTGTTTTCAGTAGTCGGTTAACTGTCTTAGTAAGCCTTTGGGTATCAACTGGCTTCAACAGATAGTCAAAGGCATTATCCTCAAATGCCTGAACGGCAAACTCATCATAAGCCGTAACAAACACGACTTTTGGCATCGTTTCGGGGTCGAGCATCGCCAGCAGCTCAATTCCCGTTATTTGTGGCATTTGGATATCGAGAAACACCACGTCAGGTTTAAGCTGATTGATTTTTTTTAACCCTTCGATTGCGTTGCTGGCTTGTTCGATAACTTGAATATGCCCAGTTTCTTCTAACAACTCTGTCAGTTCTTCGCGAGCAAAGAGTTCGTCATCTATGACTAATGCTGAAAGCATGGTGTTCCTTAATGAGAGTGTTCGTTGGGAATGATAAAGCTCATTCGCGTAAGTCTGTCCGGTTCTACTTCAATAGTGAGAGCCGAAGCACGACCAAATTTATTCGTGAGACGTTTGTCTACGATTTGCATACCTAATCCTAGATGGTCATCAGCGGGGGGAGAGTAACTGCCCGCGTTATCTTCAACAACGATACGATAACCCTCTTGCTCGACCTGACTGTAGACGCGAACAACGCCTCCGAATAGCAGATTTGATATCCCATGCTTGATGGCGTTTTCTACTAGTGGCTGAAGGGTAAATGTTGGCACTTTGCGACTGAGTAAACTTTCTTCGATGTCTATCGTTACTTCAAGCCTGTCGGTAAAACGCGCTTTTTCGATGGTCAGGTAGGCGTTCACATGGGCAAGCTCTTCTTTGAGGGTGACGGTTTCGATATCTTGCTTGAGATTGCTACGGAAGAAATGAGAAAGATGCTGAATAAGCTCTCTTGCTTTCGCGGGGTCTCGGCGAATAACTGCACTGATAGTATTTAGAGCATTGAACAAGAAATGCGGGTTGACTTGAGCATGGAGTAGTTTGATTTCCGCTTGAGATAACAAGGTTTGTTTCTGCTGGTAGTCACCAAATAGAATTTGGCTTGAGAGTAATTGGGCAATCCCTTCAGCCATCGACATATTGATGGTAGAAAACAGTTTTCGCTTGGGTTCGTACAACTTGATTGTTCCAATCACTCGTTCTCCCGCACGTAAGGGAATAATCAGTGCCGAACCAAGCTTGCATTCAGACGACAAAGAACACTGATAAGGCTTTTCCTTACCGTCGAGGTAGATAATGTCATTTTGTTGAATCGCATCTAATGTGCTTTGTGAAGAGATCGGGGTATTAGGTTTATGGTGATCATCCCCGATGCCTACAAAGGCTAGAATCTTTTCATCGTCGGTAATAGAGACAGCACCAACGTTGGTTTCTTCGTAGATGATTCGAGCGATTTTCTCTGCATTTTGGCTGTTAAATCCTAATGCCAGGATACCCACTGAACGTTCAGCTATGTTGAGTGCACGCCGTGAAAACGTGGCTGAATACTCTTCGAAGATGGTTTTTCTGTCATGCAGAATACTCATAAATAAGGCTGCGCCGACTGAGTTAGCAATGATCATCGGAGCTGCAATAGCAGATACCAAGTTATACGCTTGATCAAAAGGTTTGGCGACGATCAGGATGATCAGCATCTGGACGATTTCTGCCACTAAGGTAACGGCAAAAACTACACTCGGATTAAAGAGTTGTTCAGACTTTCCTTTACGAAGTAGGTAGATATGCAGTAAGCCACCAATCAATCCTTCGGCAGTGGTTGATATTGCACAAGCCACGTCGGTGAAGCCACCGAGTGAGTAGCGGTGTAAGCCTCCGGTTAGTCCGACAAAAAAACCAACAATAGGCCCACCAAAGAGTCCACCCATTACCGCGCCTATCGCTCGGGTGTTGGCAATGGCATCATTGATCTGTAAACCAAAGTAAGTCCCCATAATACAGAATAGAGAGAACAGTACGTAGACGCTCAACTTGTGGCTAAGTCGGTTGGATATGTTCAGCAATGGCAGAAATATAGGGGTCTTACTAAGCATGTAAGCCAGCACTAAATAGACACACATCTGCTGTAGTAGGGAAAGAATCAGATCCATAGCAATAAAATTAGGTGTGGATTTATCCCTTATTCTAGATAACAAACCGCAGAGAAAACATGCTTATCTCATCATTCTTCGCTAAAACCAGCTAAAACCTCATGTGTAAATTTAAATTTACATTGGTGTTTTTTTTAGTTTACATATTGCAATCTAAATTTGGGCTGTTATTTTATGTTTATTCAAGACCAAGTGATACGGATGAATCTTGGTGTAAAAATAAATATACAGGTTTAGGTTATGCAAAAAAGTGAATTGAGCAATATCAATATTAGTGATGAACAGGTTCTGATTACGCCAGAAGAGCTCAAGGCAAAATTGCCTCTTAGTGACAAAGCTCGTCGCGCTATCCAAGAATCACGTCAAACCATCGCGAATATCATCCACAAGAAAGATCACCGTCTGCTTGTTGTATGCGGGCCATGTTCAATCCACGATATCGATGCTGCGAAGGAATACGCTAAGCGTCTTAAAGCACTTTCAGAACAACTGAGTGACCAACTGTATATTGTTATGCGTGTTTACTTCGAAAAACCACGTACAACGGTTGGCTGGAAAGGTTTGATCAATGACCCACATCTAGATGGCTCTTTTGATATTGAGCACGGTCTTCATGTTGGTCGTGAGCTACTTGTCGACCTGGCTGAAATGAATATTCCATTAGCCACTGAAGCTCTGGATCCAATCAGCCCACAATACCTAGCAGATACCTTCAGCTGGGCTGCGATTGGTGCTCGCACCACTGAATCGCAAACTCACCGTGAAATGGCGAGTGGTCTTTCCATGCCAATTGGTTTTAAAAATGGTACAGATGGTAGCTTAGCAACGGCAATTAACGCGATGCAAGCTGCTTCTTCAAGCCACCGCTTTATGGGTATTAACCGTGAAGGTCAGGTTGCTTTACTGACGACTCAAGGCAACCCAAATGGTCATGTGATCCTACGCGGTGGTAAGCAGACCAATTACGATTCAGTTTCTGTGACTGAATGTGAGCAGGATATGGCCAAGCATGGTTTGGAAGCTTCGCTGATGGTGGATTGCAGTCACGCCAACTCACGTAAAGATTTCCGTCGTCAACCTTTGGTTGCAGAAGATGTGATCCACCAAATCCGTGAAGGGAACAAATCGATTATTGGCCTAATGATCGAAAGTCATATTAACGAGGGCAATCAGTCATCTGATATTCCGTTAAGTGAGATGCAATATGGTGTTTCTATCACCGACGCTTGTATCAATTGGGATACAACTGAGGCACTATTACGCCATGCACATGAAGAGCTAGTCCCTTTCCTAGAGAATCGTTTGAAAGGCTAATGTAGAAGAGCACAAGGAACATCAATGGCCGTTGAATTGAATGAGTTGCGTGATCAGATTGACGCAGTAGATAAACAGATTTTGGATTTGTTAGCCCAGCGACTTGCGTTAGTCGAGAAAGTCGGTGAAGTGAAAAGTAAACACGGCTTACCTATCTATGCCCCAGATCGTGAAGCGGCAATGCTGGCTTCACGTCGTCAAGAAGCAGAGAAGAAAGGTGTGCCCCCTCAACTCATTGAAGATATTCTTCGCCGCACAATGCGTGAATCTTATGCCAGTGAGAAAGATTCTGGTTTCAAATGCCTTAATCCTGAGCTTCGCTCTGTGGTGATTGTCGGCGGTCACGGTCAGCTTGGTGGCTTGTTTGGTCGTATGTTTAAGCTTTCTGGTTACGACGTTAAAGTGCTTGGGAGCAAAGACTGGGATCGAGCTGATGAAATGCTTGAGAATGCTGGGATGGTTGTGGTGACGGTTCCAATTCATCTTACCGAAGGTGTGATTGAGAAACTGGGTCAGTTACCTAAAGATTGTATATTGTGTGATTTAACCTCGATTAAGTCTAAGCCACTGCAAGCGATGCTTAACGTGCACCAAGGGCCGGTGGTTGGTCTGCATCCAATGTTTGGTCCTGATGTTCCAAGTTTGGCTAAGCAGGTGATTGTTTACTGTGATGGCCGAGGCGAAGAGAGCTACCAATGGTTGCTGCAACAGTTTTCTATTTGGGGCGCGAGCTTATGTCAGATTGATGCGAGTGAGCATGATCATGGTATGACCTTGATTCAGGCACTACGTCACTTTACTTCATTTGCATACGGTCTTCACCTTAGCCGTGAAAACCCCAATATCGATAAGCTACTCAAGCTGAGTTCACCTATTTATCGCTTAGAGCTCGCTATGGTTGGGCGACTATTCGGTCAAGATCCTAATTTGTACGGTGACATCATTCTCTCTTCTCAAGAGAATATCGACATGATCAAGCGTTTTCACCGTTGTTTTGGTGAAGCCTTGGAGATTCTTGATGGTAAGGACAAACAGGCATTTGTTGAGAGTTTTGACAAAGTCAGTGACTGGTTCGGTGACTACTCGCAGCAGTTCCTTGAAGAGAGCCAAAATTTGTTGAAGCAAGCCAATGACTCCATCCACAGAGGATAGAGTTAGGGATGTAAAAAGAGCGGCTGAACGTCGCTCTTTTTGATCGCTATTATTGAATCACCACAGGTTCTGCCTGTGAAGCCTGTTCGTTTTTCACCGTGCTCACCGAGTTATCACTATACGGTGTATTGGTCAGATTGACCTGTAAGCGCACTGTTTCATCGATGATTTGTACCAGTGGAGCCCATTTGACTCCGTTCTCGTTTTCGAAAAGATAGTTAAAGTTCTCTGGCGTCCAATCCATGGTGTATTGTGGGTTGAGTGCTCGTCCTAAAAAGCGTACTTCGTAATGCAAGTGAGGCCCTGTTGAATTACCCGAGTTACCACAAGTGGCGATCAGATCCCCTTTACTTACAAACTGACCACTGCGAACTTTAAACTTGGCGAGGTGAGCATAGGAGCTCATAAAACCAAACGAGTGTCGAACGGTGAGAAAGTTACCAAATCCTTTTGAACTCGGGCGCACGGTTTCTACAACACCATCCGCAGGAGCATAAATCTCTTCACCGCGTTTACATGTCAGGTCGATGCCCGTATGAGTATGACGTTTGCCGGTAATTGGGTTCGTACGTCTGCCATATGGAGAAGATATGCGCTGGTAGTTGAGCGGCGAATCGTTCGGGATCATACGGAACATGGTCGCACGTACTGCTGAGTCAACCGCTGCGGCATCAAGTCGGTCTTCAAGATTCTGTTCATCGCTGAGTGTTTCATCAGCGAGTCCCAATACAGACTCTACGTCAAAGACACGTTTACCGAGAACTTGAATCTGGTTACGCTTATCTTCCAACTCCTGAGACAGTGAATGGGTGGTGTCCACTTGCTCTTCGTAGAGCATCTCGAGTTCGTTTTTAGCCTGTTCTACTGAGCTGAGTTGATCGAGCAGAGCATTGTAGTTTTGTTGCGTTTTCTGCTGTTGTTGCCAGAAATAAACCCCACCAGAACCTAGCGTACCGATCAGTAGCATAGAGGAAACAACGAAGTTTTTTCTTGAGATATAGAAGTGTTGTACCCCTGATGAGTCAGGGATAGAAATAGTAATTTTTTTTGACATAAGCTAGTTAGGCTAGGTGTACTCACCTAAATCAGATAAGTGTTCGATGTCTCGATGTAAGAGCTCATCATCACCTACGTTTAGTTCGACCAACCGCTTCAAATGCCCGATACTTTCAATATCAATGTGATCAATACTCAGACGAATCACATTGTTATTAAGGCCAACAATATTCCCTACAAGTTGGATCGTAACATCACTTCCTGGAAGCGAAAATTCAACATCAACTTGTTTACCTACATCGAGTAAATCTGATTGGTCACTGGTAAGCAATAAACCGTGTAGCGAAAGATCGCTGACAAGGGCGATCACCTCAACGGACTCTTGTGTCAGTACTGCTTGAGCTTGGTAAACAATACGCGAAAAACGACGGCGTTCGATCATAACTTTCTCTCTTAATTGCAACTCGTAAGAGTATCAAAATTAAAGTGGCCACTATACGCGCTTGTTCGCATTCTTCGCGATCGCAACACGGACAATTATCCGTATTGTGAGCTATATAATAAAGGCCGCTATATTAGCGGCCTTTGCACAAATTTCAAGCTGTATCACATTATTTAGCAATACGCTTGTATTTGATTCGATGCGGTTCCGCAGCTTCTGGACCAAGGGTTTTCTTCAACCAATCCATATACTCAGTATAGTTACCTTCGTAGAAGTTAACCTGACCTTCGTCGCGGTAGTCAATGATATGAGTCGCGATACGGTCTAGGAACCAACGGTCGTGCGAGATAACCATTGCACAGCCAGGGAACTCAAGTAGAGCTTCTTCCAGTGCACGTAGCGTTTCAACGTCAAGGTCGTTGGTTGGCTCATCGAGTAGCAGCACGTTACCGCCAGCTTTGAGAAGCTTAGCCAAGTGAACACGGTTGCGCTCACCGCCTGATAACTCACCGATGATCTTCTGTTGGTCTGAACCTTTGAAGTTAAAGCGAGAGCAGTAGGCACGTGCAGGAATTTCGAAGTGGTTGATTTTGATGATATCCGCGCCTTCAGAAATCTCTTGGTAAACGGTTTTCGAGTCATCCATTGAGTCACGGAACTGGTCAACAGAAGCAAGTTTAACCGTTTCACCCATTTCAATCGTGCCTGAATCTGGTTGTTCAGTGCCACTTAGCATCTTAAACAGCGTCGATTTACCGGCACCGTTAGCACCGATAATACCAACGATCGCACCTTTAGGGATGCTGAATGAAAGGTCATCAATCAGTACTCGGCCATCAAATGACTTAGTCAGGTTATTCACTTCAATAACTTTGTCACCTAGGCGCTCGCCTGGCGGGATGAATAGTTCGTTAGTCTCGTTGCGCTTCTGACGATCACCGCTTTGTAGTTCCTCAAAGCGAGCCATACGTGCTTTAGATTTTGACTGACGACCTTTCGGGTTTTGACGTACCCACTCAAGTTCTTTCTCAATCGTCTTTTGACGAGCTTTTTCTTGTGAAGCTTCTTGTTGTAGACGAGCATCTTTCTGCTCTAGCCAAGAAGTGTAGTTACCTTGCCATGGAATACCTTCACCACGGTCTAGCTCTAGAATCCAACCAGCAGCGTTATCTAGGAAGTAACGGTCGTGGGTGATTGCCACAACAGTGCCTGAATAATCAACTAGGAAGCGTTCTAGCCACGCGACAGATTCTGCATCCAAGTGGTTAGTTGGTTCGTCAAGAAGAAGCATATCTGGGTTTGATAACAGTAGGCGACAGATCGCTACGCGACGGCGCTCACCACCGGATAAGTGTTGGATCTTCTGATCCCACTCAGGCAGACGCAGTGCATCCGCAGCACGTTCTAGCGCGTTATCTAGATTGTGACCGTCTTTTGCTTGAATCAGTGCTTCAAGTTCACCTTGCTCTTTTGCTAGCGCATCAAAGTCGGCATCTGGCTCCGCGTACGCAGCGTATACTTCGTCAAGACGCTTCATTGCACCGGCTACATCAGAAACCGCTTCTTCAACGATTTCACGAACAGTCTTCGACTCATCCAGTACAGGTTCTTGAGGAAGGTAGCCAACATTTAGGCCTGGTTGTGGGCGTGCTTCACCATCGATATCGGTATCAATGCCAGCCATGATGCGCAGTAGGGTTGATTTACCCGCACCGTTTAGACCCAAAACACCAATTTTTGCGCCTGGGAAGAAGCTTAGAGAGATGTCTTTAAGAATTTGTCGCTTTGGTGGCACAATTTTGCTCACGCGCGACATGGTATATACGTATTCAGCCATTGCCGATCGTTCCTAAATAGTCAATTCACGGAAATGGTTATTTTATACTAAGAGCGAGCAGTTTGTTACTAGATAAACGGTGTGCTTCGCTGTCGGTGTCATTAATTGGTGATTTAGCGTGCACTGCTTCACTTAAAGCAAGCCAAATGTCACAGTTATGTGAATTTATTATTATTTACATCTCCGCGCTTTACAGGTCTGATTACAATGAGTCTTAATAAGGAACATCATAGCTTTCTATTCTCTAGGACGAGCCTTTATGACGCAGACTTTCCGAAAGTCGCTGCATCGCATCTCTTCATCGCTAGCTCTTGTTTCTTCGATGATATGCAGCGCAACCTTTGCCACATCTGTGGTGGCTGCTGATTTAAAACAGCAAAGAGATTTGTATGACCAAGCTCAAGAGTTTTTAGATGCCAAGCAAGTCGCTCAGTATCTTAAAATTCGTTCACAAATCGCTGACTACCCACTGACGCCTTACATCGATTACCGTACCTTTCTTGTTGACATTGCACAGCGCTCGCCAACGGAGGTTGAGTCATTTATCCAACAGCATCACAGTTTCCCTTTTTCAGCTCGGATTCGAGCCCCGTATCTGGATGAATTGGCAAAAAAAGGTGATTGGAAGACCATATTAGCGTTCCAAACGAGTGAGCCTCGTGGCGAAACGTATCAATGCCATTATTACAATGCACATGCTCAACAAGGAAATGAAAAGATAGCATTCGAGGGGGCAGAAAAACTCTGGTTATCTGGGCACAGTATTGCGGATGCTTGTGATCCTTTGTTTGAGGCATGGGACAAAGCCGGGCTGAAAAGTGATCAAATGGTCGTTGAGCGCATGCTTCTCGCTTTTGAAGCACGCAATGGTACCTTGATGAGCTACCTGAAGAAACAGGTCAAGTCGTCGCAGGCGACAGGCCAAGCGGAACAGATGCAGGATCTATTTGGGAACCCCGAACGAGTCGGAGCGTTTGCAAAAAAACAGCAGGTAACGCCTGTTAATCAGAAACTGGCTGAACTGGCTCTGAAGAAACTTGCCCGTAAAGATGTCGAACAAGCTCAGCAGCAGTTCAGCTTGGTGGCTCAAGGACAAAAGCTGACGGAGGATACTCAGCAATCATTGGCGGACTACATCTCGTTTCGACTCATTAATACGGACTCTTCATCATTAGCTAAATGGCGTGATAAGCAGATAGTAAAGTCATCAAACGTCGCATTGATAGAGCGTCGTGTACGGCTCGCTATCCAAATGGCAGATTGGCCAAGTGTTGATAAATGGATTCACAAGTTACCTCAGCCTTCTCAGGAAACTCTCCGTTGGCAGTATTGGTTAGGGCGCAGTGAAATAGAGTCAGGTCAGAAAGCTCAAGGCCATCAGCGCTTAGAGAGATTAATTGGTCAACGTAACTTTTACAGCGTGGCTGCTGCGAAAGAGCTTAAGCGTTCAGTCGAGTATCCAACCTCAGAAATTTTACTCGATAAGAGTCTGCTTAAAGGGTTTTCTACCGAGCTGATAAGAATAGAAGAACTGATTGATCGCGATAAGATTACCGCAGCGAAAAGTGAGTGGCGTTGGCTACTTGAACGAGCAGATAAAAAACAGCAAGAGATGTTGGCTGCATTTGCTTCTTTCAAAGGCTGGCACCATTTAACCGTTGCAGCGAGCATCAAAGCACAAATGTGGGATAATTTGCAGATTCGATTCCCAGTCGCTCATCGCTGGTGGTTTGATTTCTATGCAGATAAACACAGCATCGACCCAATAACATTGATGTCTCTGGCTCGCCAAGAGAGTGCGATGGATATCGAAGCGAAATCCCCCGTTGGTGCTCGTGGAATTATGCAGATTATGCCCTCAACCGCTAAGTACACGGCGAGAAAGTATAAGCTGACGTATCAGGGCAAAGATGATTTGTACCAAGTGGGTAAGAACATCGAAATTGGTAGCCATTATCTAGATGGGCTATTAAAACAGTACGATAACAATCGAATTTTCGCGTTAGCCGCGTATAATGCTGGGCCTCATAGAGTGAAAACCTGGCGAAGTCAGACCCAGGGAAAACTAGACGCTTATGCATTTATCGAGGCGATACCATTCAATGAGACACGTGGGTATGTGCAGAACATTTTAATGTTTGAAACTTATTATCGCGAAGTCTTAGGAGTGGATGGGGCGTTCTTGAATCAGCATGAGCTGAACGCGAAATATTAGCGAGCACCTTATCAAATGTCATTGGAACCAGAATACAAAGAGTGGCAGCAGATCTTAGACCTGATTGACCAAAGCACTCAATCTCAACAGCATGAAATGTTACTAACCATGCTACTGACTCCTGATGAGAGAGAGGCTTTAGTGGCGAGAGTCAACATCTTCCGTGAGTTACTGAAAGGGGAGTTGTCACAGCGACAGATAAGCCAAATGCTAGGTGTTGGCATTGCAACCATCACACGTGGCTCCAATGAACTAAAATCAAAAAGTCCTGATGAAAAACAGGCGATTGCTCAGTTGCTGAATAAAAAATAAGGATGCATTTGCATCCTTATTTTTTTACAGATTCGCTGGAAAGTGGTCAGGATTGGCAAAAGGAATCAAGGCGAGAATCAGCGCTTGATGATATACGGAGCTGCGGGTCAGCAGATTATGAGTAAGTAAGCTGATCGCCCCCCCTTTTTGCTTAATATTTTCAGTCGCGAACACCTCGTCCATCACATCGCCCAATTCATTCGCGTCTTTGAGCTTCTCTATGACCAGTGGTGGCAACATCAAACTGGCAGAGCGCGACTCGCCACGGTGAGTCGCCGATTCAATGACCATCCAGGCAAACGTGACATTACTTTCGATACCCGCCTCTAAACCAACATAATAATCGGCATCAGGGACAACTTGTTTGGCGTTACGGACTCGGTTTATGGCACCGGTATACGTTTCTTCATTGCTCATCGGTTGGTCTGCAACTTCGCTTGGAACACTTGTACCGACAAAATCAAACTTCTCAGTTGGAAAAGTGGCTTCGAAGGCACTTTTAACCGCATTGATTTTGGCAGGATTAAGCGATGCTACAATCACCTTCTTTTTCGACATCTCGACTTCCTTTGGATTGAGTTTGAGCAAACTGTAACTGGGATAAAGGCAGAGGAGCAGAGAGATAGTAGCCTTGCATATAGTCGCATTTATTGTCTGCTAACCAGCGGTGCATCTCTGGTGATTCAATCCCTTCCGCGGTCACCATCATAGATTGAGAATGACAAAGATCAACCAGTGGTTTCACAACTTGTTGATTATCGGTTTTGATTAAGGTTTCCAAAAACTCGCGGTCAAACTTAATTTTCTGTACAGGGTATTCGACTAGCTGAGTAATAGAACTGTAGCCGGAACCAAAGTCATCAATCGTCAACTTAAAGCCCATCTGCGTCAAAGCGTAGAGCAAGCTATAGCTTTGTGAATCGGATGCAAATGTTTCTGTGATTTCAAAATCAATCAAATCAGCCTGAATCGGATACAAGGACATCAGTTCTTCAATGTCGTTCGCTAACTGTAGTGAATCAAGCTCCGCAGAAGAAAGGTTGACTGATAGCTGGATCGGCTCGTCAAAGCAAGCCTGCAATTGGGTAAAATCTTTGAAAGCTTGCTTTATAACCCAACGGTCTATCATGCCAAATAGCCCAATCTGTTCAGATATTGGGATAAATTCAGTTGGTGTCACCTTGCCGAGTTTCGGAGAATCCCAGCGTAATAAAGCCTCGACACCTTTTATCTTTTCACCTAGGCGATCATAGTAAGGTTGGTAGAGCAACGTGAATTCATTGTCTAAGTCACCGTTGCGCAGCGCTCGTTCTACCTGAGTTCGACGTTGGACAATATCATCAAGCTCCTTCGAATAGTGAGCGATTTGGTTTTTACCTGCTCGCTTGGCTTGATACATCGCCGTATCGGCGTTTGAAAGTAGTTTTGCAAGCACCATACCGTCATCTGGGTATGAAGCGATACCGATACTGGCGGTAATAGGGAAGCGACCTAGTTTAGGATCCGCATGATTCTGAATCGGTTCTAATACCGCTTGTGCGATGTGATCAGCATATTGACCGTCGTGGCCGGCGGCGATGAAAATGGCAAATTCATCACCAGATAGACGAGATGCCATGCATTCAATGCCATGGTGTTGCTGTTTACTTTGGCTAAGTGTGCGAATGTGCTCGGCAAAATTGACCAGCAATGAGTCCCCTATATGGTGGCCATATTTATCGTTGACGTATTTAAAATTGTCCAAATCGATGTACAGAATCCAAGCGTGAGTATAGCGATGTTTGTTTGCGAGTGTGCGCTCAACATACACTTGGAATTGGTAGCGATTGGCAAGCTGAGTCAAATGGTCATTTTCAGCCATCGCTTTGGTTTTTTGGTAGCTTGAATTGAGTTCTTTATACATATCGTAGAAACGAACAGAAAGGCGACCAATTTCATTTTTACTAGTGAGTTTCTCGATATTAACCCGTTGACGAAGTTCGACCTCTCTCAGTTGACGATCAAGGTGGGTGATCGGACTGATGACGTGACGGTAAAGTAAGAACAGTAGGATTAGCACCGTGGCCGCGGAAGAGGCGCCAAAGGAGAGCTGCAAACGCTGTTCAACTTTAGCGAGCTTTTCTGTTATTAGATATTGTGCGGGATCTAACGTTGCGTACAGCCCTGTTTTAAGCTCAATAGATTGCGTTAATCCGGACTTGGTCACTGGCTGCGAAGAAAAGAAAATACTGCTGTCGTTGTCGAATTCCAGACTACTTTTGAGCTGATCAAACTTGCTCAATGAAAGAGACACAACAACAAAGAAAACTTGATCCTTGTTGTAACTCAAGGGTGAGCTAAGAGTATGAGCATCAAGCACATCATAGCGAATCAGGATACTTTGACCTTGATAACCTTTGGCGAAACCAGTGTGAGAATTGTCACCAGTGTTTTGATAGAAATGCTGCACATACTTTAAGACGTTCTCATCGAGCTTGGCAAAAGGATCACTCTGATTGTCCGCATAAAAACGAACATTCTGTTGACCATCTATAATGGCAACAGCAATGTCATCTTCTTGATTGGGTTGCAGGCTCTTTATGGTGTCTTGCAGGTTTTCAATCATTCTCATCTCGCGATAAGGATTATCCGACTGACCGAAGTAACGGCGAATAATGTCGCTCTTAGTTAAGGTGAGCGAGTAACTATTGATCAATGAGATAGATTGACGAAAATGGCTGGCAAGCTTCTCCATAGAAAACTGCAAGTAGCTGCTTTCACGCTTTATGAATGCGTCCTTTTGATTCATATAGATGCTATAGCTAGAGATAGCCGCACTTAATAGGATGACGGGCGCAACGAGTAGCAGGACTCTAGTGTTTAACTTCATGTTGACTTAGTAACCTATTAATTATCTTTGCTCTTAGACTGATGTTTTCTGCCGAGAGTTCGCTATCTATAAGAGCATGCTCTAACCGGTTGGCTGGTGGAAATAATGTTGTATCGTTTAGGTACCAGTCGGGTAAGAGCTCCGTTGCTTTAATATTCGGAGTCGCAGCTTTTATATCGATTGCATTTGTTGCGGCTACATCTGGCGTCATTAAATACTCTAAAAATTCCACTGCTTGTGCTTTGTTCTCAGAGTGGCTGCTTACAGCCAGACAGTCTATCCAAATAAACATCTCCCCTTCAGGGATGACGTATTCCCATAGATTTTGACCAAGATAGCGGTTCAACGAGTGCTGATCGCCACTGTACGCTAAGGCCATTTCTAAAGGGGCATCGTCTGATTGGCTTCTGATATGGCTGAGAACATATTCGTAGGTGTGAACGGCTCGATTGAAATCGAGCAGTTTAGGGTAGGCTTCTTGCAAATCAGCAGGGTTAGCGGTTGTCGGTGACATGTTTAGGCTATAAAGAACGGGTAAGAACGTTTCAGTACTGTCATTGATCATCCCGATTTTACCCACTAGCTCTGGTGGAGGAGTCACAAACCCTTGCCAAGTTTTTGGTGGTAAAGAGATGCGATCTTTGCGGTAAGCGATGCCTACCGAACCCCAGAAGTAAGGAACGGCGTAGTCACCACACGCTTGGTTCCAACTCTCTGCATTATTCGTTCTGTTTTTTAGCTGGGTTAACTCTTCAAAAGCGCCAATTCTTCCGTAAATTTGTGCCGACACATTGTCAAGTACCACAACATCAAATGGTAGCTGGAAACTTTTCATCATCAATAGACTACGTTCGTCATCATTATCGAAATGAGAGAGATGTAGTGGCACACCTGACAGGGCTTCCCAATTGTTCCGTACGGTTGGTGAGAGAGAGTCTTCCCACATGTAAACGCTTAATGAAGAAGCGCAAACTGAAGAACTGATCAGAAACACTAGGGATAACAACGAAGTTCTCATGCTGACTGGGCGATACCTTAAAAGAGTACTTAAGATCAGCTGAATAGAGCTGACACAACACTAATATGCAACTAAATGTTAGATACTAAGAATATTAGTGAAAAGTGTCAGCTGTTAGATAAGATTTCTTTGAGCTACGTAGACTAATTATTGTAATTTAACCTGAGTGGGCTTCACATTTTCGCTTGGGTAACACCCCAACACTTTCAGATGTTTAGTGATCTTAGTCAATTCATTCAACGCATGCTGCATTTGTTGAGAGTCTAAATGAGCTTCGAGATCGACGTAGAACATCTCTTCCCACGGATTACCCATGATTGGACGTGATTCCAGTTTAGTCATATTGATGCCGTAACGTTGCAGTATCAACAGTGTTTCAACCAGTGAGCCCGCTTCTTGTGACGTTGACATGATTAAAGTGGTCTTCGCAGGGATTTGCGCAGATACCTCGACAGGCTTACGAGCAACGACAATAAAGCGAGTATGGTTTTCTGTCTGGTTGGCGATATTACTTTGGATAGGCTGTAGACCGTACAGCTTACCGCTAGACGCATTGCCAATCGCTGCGACATCATTGCGGTTTAGTTCCTTTACTTTTCTCATTGCGTCGGCGGTGCTGGCACAAGATTCAAGCTTAACGCCTTCGAGTTTACTCAAGAACTCACTACACTGTGCATGTGGTTGCGGGTGTGAGTAGAGCGTTTTGATCTCTTCAAGACGTAGATCGGAGTTCGCGACTAAGCAATGCTCGATAGGCAGCGTTAGCTCGCCGACAATGTATAGAGTAGTGTGTTGCAGTAGGTCATATACTTCGTTAATTGAACCTGAACTGGTGTTTTCGATAGGAAGTACACCAAAGTCTGCATGACCTGACTCAACAGTATTAGTGACTTGCTTGAAGTGTTCACAGTTCAGTTCGATGAGTTCTGTGTTCTTGCGACTGAAGTACTCTCGACTGGCGAGATGTGAGTATGAGCCCTTTGAACCGAGGAAAGCAACACGAGCCAGAGGCTTGCGGCTCAGCTCTGGGTTGGCCAAATTTTGCAGGTATGATTGCTGTAGTAAAACAGAGTCTTCGATGATGGTGTGGAATAATTTGGTGATGTACTGAGCATCAAGTTGGTACTTATCTTGTCCGTTATTGATCAACTTAACTAATAGCTGTTGTTCTCGATCGGCATCTCGCACAGGTTTGGAGGTCTGCACTTTACTTTTCGCGACCTCTATACTCATTTTACGACGTTCAGATAACAGTCTTAGCAGCTGATCATCCAGTTCGTTTAAACGCAGTCGTATTTCTTCAAGTGAGTATTTTTGGTCAGTCATCCTAGTATTCCTCATAAAAAAAGCCTCCCGTGGGAGGCTTTCTGTTCGTTTTTGACTTATCTTTCGAAAACGCGAGAGCCCCCAAGTTTAATGGAGAAAAAAGAAGTCAAAAAAGAACAGAGTGAGTTGGTGCATAACAATTTACTTTGTTGTGAATCTTTAAACACAATAAGCAACGGAGTATGGAGCGTCAACAAAAAAATAGCGCCCCTAGGCGCTATTTTTAATTGCTGGTACAAAATTCGATTTTATTCCGTTTCTTCTTCAAGCTCTGGCTTATCGGTACGGCGCGCTTCAGGTTTGTGGCGCAGTTTGTTTAGCTGGCGTTCTAACTTTTGTTCTACCTCATTAACGGCAGCATATAAATCTTCGTGAGTAGCAGAAGCAACTAGTTGTCCTTTAGGCACGGTGATAACAGCTTCAAATTTTTTCTGTTTATTTGGCTCCTCGCTGAAGGTCGCCTGACAACCGATGATGTCTACTTGCCACTTTTCTAACTTCTTAAACTTGCTCTCAATATGAGTGCGGATTGCAGAGGTGATGTCGATATTTTTACCAGTGATATTTACTTTCATAGATGTTTTCCTCTGTTTAATCCCTCATGGGTTAACTCCAGATTACTTATTCAAAGATAAAATAATGTGATCTAGATCGCTTATTGGTAGGTGTTTTTCGTGCTTAAAACTAAACGTGATCCAACTCAAAGAGTACGTGAATTTTAGTGTGAAAAAGCTTGTGCTAGATGAAAAACCGATTAGATTGGTAAGGGTAACGTGCTAAAAATTCAATGCTTTTTAGGGACGTTGTTCGACCTAATAAAAGTCTTTGCCTATCATTTAGCCACCTAGCATTTGTGAATTAAATCCCAGATTTTCTTCAGCTTTATTTCTCTAACTAACTTCAAATAACTCTTGAGCTCTATTCAATGGTCACTAATTGGGCTTGTGCCGCTTGATGCTCCCTCAGTTGCTTTAGAGATTTGAGCTGTTTGTAGATGACAAAGTAGCGATTGATATTGGATACGTAGTGAACGGGCTCTCTGCCGATATTTCTTCGAGCCATAATTTCTACGTTGCGAAACCATTTGTTCGGGTCATAACCATTCTGTTCAGCGAGTCGTCGCATTTTCCTAATATTGGCTGGCCCTGCATTGTACGCGGCTAATGTAAAGTAGACCTGATCATCAGGAAGGATATTGTCGTCATTGAAATATCGGTCCTTGATAAAACGCATGTATTTCACACCCGCATGGATATTGTTATCTACTTGATAGATATCAGGAATATTTACATTGGGATCTTTTGCCGTGCTGGGTAGTACCTGCATCACGCCGACAGCCCCTTTGTGCGAGACCTTACTCTGATCCAGCCCTGATTCTTGAAAACCTTGAGCCGAAATCATTAATGAATCGAAACGGTATTGTTCTGAGTAGAGATCAAAGATCGGTGAGAGAGACTCAAGTTTATTGATGTGATTGGGGTTGAGAATTCGTTTAAGCCAGTTCGTATTGTCAAGATATTTGGCATAGATGACATTCCCAAGCAAAGTGCCGGAGCGATAATCCTTGAGGTACTGGTTTACAAAGGCCGCAAGCTGGGGGCTTTGTTGGCGCATCGCCCATGCTACTTCACCATCTGTTCTGAGAGGAAGAGATGAGTGAATCTGAATATTCTCCATCACTTTCAACCATAACTCACTTTTATGACTGTCTAGCACGGTGGCTGGAACATGTCCCTGGTTGACCATTTCAATGAGTTCGTAGTCTTGAAGTGTTTCTTCGACAAAACGGACTGTGATTGGAGGGAGTGACTGCTGTTCTAGCTTCTGGTTGAGTTTTTGTATGCTCTCAAAGTAGCTCGAACTTGCACGTACCCAAATATCTCGACCGCTTAGCTGCGATAGCTGTTCTATTGGAGTCTCATCTTTGTGGGTGATGAGTAACTCCTCAACGCCAGTCAGCACAGGATCACTAAAGGCGACTTGCTCGATTCGTGTTTCGGTCACGGTTAAATTGGCGACGGCTAAGTCACCGTAACCGTCAACTAGCGCAGGAAGCAGTTCATCACGGTGAACAGGGATCACTTGTAAATTGAAGTAGGAAGAACGTTGCCTAAGTTCTTTTTCAAAATGGTAAAGGAGCTCCGCAAGGATACCTTTTGGCCGGCCATCCTCTATATAGTAGAAACCTAAATCCGCAGCGACCAATACTCTAATGGCCCCTTTTTTCTCCAACTGAGAGAGATCACCAAAATAGGGTTGTTTTTGTAGTGGTGAAAGTGACAAGGCATGCGCGTTTCCGATGAAAAAGCACAGTAAAGAAATAATAGCAACGGTTCGTAGCATGCAACACCTCAACAATACACTGAATAAAATGTAGTTCTTTAGTTCAACATGCGCAAAGTTCGCCAATAAAAAAACCTCCATGTCGGAGGTTTTTTTGCTTTATTTAATAGACGCTTACTGAGGGTTAAGCTCAATCAGTTGCTCAGTTCTTTTGATCGCATCTTCAAGTCCTAGTTGCTTGTAGGCTTCCAATTGAATCTCAAGTGATTTGCGAGCGGCTTCAGTATCTGGATAGGTTTTTTGCAATTCTTGGGTGCGGTTAATCGCGGCAATCCAAGCCTCACGGCGTAGATAAAAGTCGGCCGTTGCTAAATCATATTGAGCAAGACGATTTTTTAGCGCATACATGCGTTTTTGTGAGTCTTCTGCGTAAGGGCTATCTGGGTAGCGTTCAAGCAGTTTCTTAAAGTCAGCAAAGGCTTTTTTCACAGGCTCAGGATCACGATCGCTACGATCAGTGTTAAGCAAGTCATGCATAAAGTTGCGGTCTTGTGCCATGTGTGTCAAGCCACGCATGTAAAGAACCCAATCCAATTTTTCGTGAGTTGGGTTTAAGCGTGTAAAGCGTTCAATCGTCGCGAGACCTAATGCTAGGTCATCATTTTTGTAGTACGCATAAATTAGGTCTAGCTGAACCTGTTCTGAGTAAGCACCAAATGGGTAACGAGAGTCGAGTGCTTCAAGTTTATCAATGGCAGTAAGCCAGTTACCACTTTGAAGCGAAACCTGTGCTTCTGAGTAAAGCTCAGATGGTGGCACATCTGGAACAACCTCTTCGCTGCTAGAGCAGCCTACCAGTACTGATAATGCCAACAAGCCAGATAAAGTATGCTTTTTCATGTCAGGATTCGATTCCTTGAGATAAATATTTCTGTTGCTTCCGTTACTTTCTATTCCGTAACAGATACAATGTCCAATAGTACATTTTTCCACAGTAGTGACAATTAGTCTCACAGTTTTTAAAAAAGTTCGATATGGCCCAGCAGATTGAGTTAACAAACACAGTAAAAGATAGCCAACTAGGGCAGCGCCTAGACCAGGCTATTGCGGAATTATTCGCTGATTTCTCTCGTTCACGCCTCAAAGAGTGGCTATTAGACGGGAAAGTTCAGGTGAATGGTGAAGTCGTCACCAAGCCTCGTACCAAAGTGATGGGCGGTGAAGAGATTATTCTGCAAGCGGAACTTGAAGATGAGCAGCGTTGGGAAGCGCAAGATATTCCATTAGACATCGTTTATGAAGACGATGACATTCTAGTGATCAATAAACCACGTGGTTTTGTTGTTCACCCAGGAGCAGGCACGCCAGATGGCACTGTGCTGAATGCTTTACTCCATCATTACCCAAATATTGCCGAAGTACCTCGTGCAGGTATCGTTCACCGTCTAGATAAAGACACAACGGGCTTGATGGTTGTAGCAAAAACAGTTCCGGCACAGACACGATTAGTTCGTGCTTTGCAGAAAAAGCGTCACTTTACTCGTGAGTATGAAGCGATTGCTATTGGTAGAATGACCGCAGGTGGGCGAGTAGAACAACCTATTGGTCGTCATTCAACGAAGCGTACTCTAATGGCAGTAAGCCCAATGGGCAAACCCGCCGTAACGCATTACCGAGTGGCAGAACACTTCCGCGAACATACCCGTATCCGTCTACGTCTTGAAACTGGTCGTACGCACCAGATTCGTGTGCACATGTCATACCTACAGCACCCTCTGTTAGGTGATACTGCCTATGGTGGACGTGCACGTATTCCGGCGGGCGCGACAGAAGAGTTGGCGACAATGATTCGTTCATTCGACCGTCAAGCGCTTCACGCTGTGATGCTAAAGTTTGAACATCCAATTACAGGCGAGGAAGTCGAATTCCATGCGCCTGTACCAGATGACATGGTTGCCATGGCAGAAGCTCTGCGACAAGACGTTCGTGAACATGGTTTAGGCGACGAGATCTAACCATGGAGATGATCATCCCCAACTGGCCAGTTGCGAAACATATAAAAGCGTTTTCCTCTACTCGAGGAGAAGTTTTTTCTGTTGGCGCTTATCAAGGACTTAACCTTGGGACTCATGTTGGTGATGATTATGCGATCGTTGAGAAAAATCGTCATTGGTTGGCGCAGAAAGCGTCTATGCCTTCTGCGCCAGTATGGCTGAATCAGACCCACTCAACAGTGGTGGTTAACTTAGATGCTCCAACCAATGAAGTACTGGATGCTGACGGAGCGTTTACTGAGCACCAAGGCGTCGTCTGCTCGGCAATGACAGCTGACTGCTTACCAGTACTACTGACCAACGTGTCAGGCACTCAAGTCGCCGCGGTTCATGCCGGATGGCGAGGACTAGCGCACGGCATTATCGAAAATGCTGTCGAAAAGTTTGAGGGTGAGGTTATGGCGTGGATTGGTCCTGCCATTGGACCGCGTGCATTTGAGGTTGGTCAAGATGTCGTAGAGGCATTTACTTGTATTGAACCACGAGCCATTGATGCCTTTGAACCCCGAACTCAACAGGGGAAATGGCTAGCGGATATGAACCTACTTGTTACCCAACGACTGCGTCGAGTCGGTGTTGAGCAAATCTTTTATAGTAATTTATGTACTTACTCTGACTCTGAACGATTCTATTCCTACCGCCGAGATGGCATCACAGGCAGACAAGCGACCTTTATCTGGATAGAAAAATAATCGCTTTATTTCCTACCGTAAACTCTATTCCTCCCCTTGAAAAACTCTATTGGCGTATCCATCTTTCATACTGATTAGTTATTTTTTCTCAGTTGAGATAGGAAGGTAGATATGCGTCTTGACAGATTCACAAGCAAATTCCAAATCGCCATATCTGACGCTCAATCGTTGGCATTGGGCCGCGATCATCAATACATTGAACCAGTGCACCTGATGGTGGCATTAATGGATCAGAATGGCAGTCCTATTCGTCCCTTGCTCACCATGCTAAATGTAGACATTACTCATTTGCGCTCGAAATTGAGTGAGATCCTTGACCGTTTACCAAAAGTGAGTGGTATTGGTGGCGATGTGCAGCTCTCTAGCGCTATGGGAACCATGTTTAACCTATGCGACAAAGTGGCTCAGAAGCGTCAAGATGCCTACATCTCATCAGAGATTTTTCTATTAGCGGCATTGGAAGACCGAGGCCAGTTGGGCTCACTACTGAAAGAGCTAGGCTTAACTGAAACTAAAGTATCTGAAGCCATCGATCAGGTTCGAGGTGGACAGAAAGTGAATGATCCGAATGCGGAAGAGCTTCGCCAAGCACTGGAAAAATTCACCATTGATCTGACAGAGCGTGCTGAACAAGGGAAACTCGATCCAGTGATTGGCCGCGATGACGAAATTCGCCGCACCATTCAAGTTTTGCAGCGTCGTACCAAAAACAACCCTGTCATAATTGGTGAGCCGGGGGTTGGTAAAACAGCGATTGTTGAAGGTTTAGCGCAACGTATCGTTAATAACGAAGTACCCGAAGGCTTGCGCGGTCGTCGCGTGCTCTCGCTCGATATGGGAGCGCTGGTGGCAGGTGCTAAGTATCGTGGTGAGTTTGAAGAGCGTCTGAAATCGGTTCTCAATGAACTGTCTAAAGAAGAGGGCAACATTATTCTCTTTATCGACGAAATTCATACGATGGTTGGTGCCGGCAAGGGAGAAGGCTCTATGGATGCAGGCAACATGCTTAAGCCTGCATTAGCGAGAGGAGAGTTGCATTGCGTTGGTGCGACGACACTTGACGAGTACCGACAATACATAGAGAAAGACCCAGCGTTGGAGCGTCGATTCCAAAAAGTCATCGTTGATGAGCCAAGTGTTGAAGATACCGTGGCGATCTTACGAGGACTTAAAGAGCGTTATGAACTTCATCACCACGTTGAAATTACCGACCCAGCGATTGTTGCTGCGGCGAGTTTATCGCATCGCTACGTATCAGATCGTCAGCTACCCGATAAAGCCATCGACTTGATTGACGAAGCGGCTTCCAGCATCCGTATGCAAATCGACTCTAAACCGGAATCTTTAGATAAATTAGAGCGTAAAATCATTCAGCTCAAAATCGAGCAACAGGCTTTGATTAATGAACATGATGATGCCAGTGAAAAACGACTAACTATCTTAAACGAAGAATTAGCGGATAAAGAAAGAGAGTTTGCGGAACTGGAAGAAGTCTGGAACGCAGAAAAAGCGGCTCTGTCGGGAACACAGCATATTAAATCAGCGCTAGAACAAGCACGCATGGATATGGAGTTTGCCCGTCGAGCTGGTGATCTTAACCGAATGTCTGAGTTGCAATATGGGCGTATCCCTGAACTAGAAAAACAGCTAGATCTTGCGACTCAAGCTGAAATGCAGGAAATGACCCTACTGCGTAATAAGGTCACAGACAATGAAATTGCCGATGTTCTGTCTAAGCAGACGGGGATACCGGTATCGAAAATGCTGGAAGCAGAAAAAGAAAAACTGCTACGTATGGAAGATGTACTGCATAAGAGCGTCATTGGTCAGACGGAAGCGGTAGAGGTAGTCTCCAATGCCATTCGCCGTAGCCGTGCAGGCTTGTCGGATCCAAACCAGCCAATTGGCTCATTCCTATTCTTAGGCCCAACAGGGGTAGGTAAAACCGAGCTATGTAAGACACTGGCTAAATTCATGTTCGATAGTGAAGATGCGATGGTTCGTATCGACATGTCTGAATTTATGGAAAAACACTCAGTGGCGAGATTGGTAGGTGCGCCTCCAGGTTACGTCGGTTACGAAGAAGGTGGTTATTTGACAGAAGCGGTTCGTCGCAAACCGTATTCAGTAATCTTGTTGGATGAAGTTGAAAAGGCGCATCCTGATGTCTTTAACATCTTGCTGCAAGTGCTTGATGATGGGCGTTTAACAGATGGGCAGGGTAGAACGGTCGATTTTCGCAATACTGTGGTGATCATGACCTCTAACCTAGGTTCGACTCGAATCCAAGAAAACTTTGGAACGGTCGATTATCAGGGTATGAAACAGCAAGTAATGGATGTAGTGAGCAAACACTTCCGCCCAGAGTTCCTAAACCGAGTTGATGAAAGTGTGGTGTTCCACCCATTGGGTCAAGACCACATTAAAGCGATTGCTTCTATTCAATTAGCGCGTTTATCTAAACGAATGGAAGAGAAAGGTTACTCGCTAGAAGTCTCAGACAAAGCGCTGGAACTTATTGCTCAAGTTGGGTTTGACCCAGTATATGGCGCAAGACCACTCAAACGAGCGATTCAGCAAAGTGTTGAGAACCCGCTGGCGAAAGCCATTTTGGCAGGTAAAGTTGTCCCGGATCTGCCAGTTAAATTGCTGGTGAACAACGATCAGATTATTGCTCACCAATAATTACAGCTATTACAGCACTTGCAAAAGGGCCCTTTTTAAGGCCCTTTTGCTCTGTTTTTAGGCTTATTGTTTGTTATGTGAGCGAACGATGCGAAAAACGATATTTTTTTGAATTTAGCTCTTGTACTCATTTGGAAACTCCCTATAATGCGCCTCCGTTGCCACGGGATACCGAGCTAATAAGCGCTGGCAATAACGACGGTGAAAGTTAACTAATAACTTTCGAAGAAATAACGAAAAAAGTGTTTGACACTGAAAGTTATCTCGATAAAATGGCCGTCCGTTTTGAGAAGACCTCAAAACAAAAGCTCTTTAAAAATATAGACCTATCAATCTGTGTGGGCACTCGTTGATGATAATCCAATTAGAAATTTCTCTAAATAAAGAGGGGTTTCAAATTAGGTTTCAATGAAACGAAGTGACCAAACGAGACTTCTTTTGGAAACATTAGA